>JAXJTR010000027.1:0-24395 GCA_036309465.1 Acutalibacteraceae bacterium | reverse complement strand
GTAAGCTTCTTAGTTTGATATATAAGCTTTTCTTTGCAAGCAAGATAATAGAAAGACACAACTATACCCATTACTGTATTATAAAAACCTGTTGTAAACTGCATTGCTGTATCAAACAAGTTAGGTCCTAGCACAGAAGCTGTACCTGATATAATTTGAATAGCTGATTCAAACATATCTTTACCGTATGCAGCAGATATATCATTAATTACCTTTTTGGTTTCACCATTAGTAATAATGTTAACCAAATTGTTAATTACAGAAAACAAGTTACTATCCTCTTGGATTTCAATATGTAAATAATCTCGTGAAACATTAATTATCCAATCCTTAGTAGCATCTGCATAGCTTGAAAAGTTATTTACCAAAGTATCAAAACTTTTAATAAGCTCTGGTATAAGAATACCTATTAAAAAGCCTACAATACCTAATACAAATAAATATGCCAAAATCAACGAAATTGGTTTTCGGGAAGATTTGACAAATTTAGATTTTGACTTATCCATTTTTCCAAATACTCTATCTGCCAAGAATACATAAGGCTTATTTACCATAAAAGCAATACAAAAACCTATAATAAATGGCATAGACACAGTAATAACTAATCCAACAGCACCCCATACTACAGAAAAGTTATCCTTTAAAAACAGCATTAAAATTGTTAATGCTACCAGTGCAAGTAATTGCTTAAATCTTCTTCTACTCATTTTATTCACCTCTTAATAATTAGAACAAAGACATTTGACTGCTTTCTGGAATATCCTTTAAAGCTCCTGCTTCTTTAAGTGTTTCAACTACAGCAGTAGAAACGCCTGTTCTTAATTTTAATTCTTCTATAGAGAGATACTCTCCCTCTTTGCCGTGCTTAGCTAAGCTTTCAGCGGCCGCCTCACCTACACCTGCAAGTGAGCAGAAAGGTAGTCTTATTTGATTTCCCTCTATAACAAACATTTTAGCCTCTGATTTATATATGTCAATAGGTAATACAGAAATTCCTCTTGCAAGCATTTCATTTACAATTTGCAAAGTATCCATTTCTGTTTTATCTGTTGCAGTGGCTGTATTTTGACTTTGTTTTTGTTTTATTTCATTAATTTTTGCTGTAACAGCTTCTTTTCCCTTTAAAACCGTTATAGCATCAAAACCATCACTTCGTACAGTAAAATAGGCAGCATAATACTCTATTGGTTTATGCACCTTATACCAGCCTAGTCGTAGTGTAGCAATCATATAAGCAGCTGCGTGGGCCTTTGGGAACATATACTTAATTTTCATACAGGAATCAATATACCATTGTGGTACATTGTTATCTTTCATTGTTTGAATATGTTCCTCTGTTAACAGCTTTGTGGCGTTACCTTTACGAACAATCTCCATAATTTTAAATGCCATTTTAGGCGGTAAGCCTTTGTGCATTAGATAGGTCATAATACTGTCACGAGTACCGATAACCTCGGAAATTGAACAGGTTCCGTCTTTAATTAAATCTGCCGCATTGCCAATCCATACATCGGTACCGTGTGACAAGCCTGAAATCTGCAAAAGGTCGGAGAATGTTTTTGGCTGACATTCTATAAGCATTTGCCTTACAAAAGGAGTACCAACCTCTGGTAATGAAAAAGTACCTGTTTCGCAATCAATATCAGCAGGCTCTATACCAAGTGCCTTTGGAGATGTAAACAACGAGATAACATCGGGGTCACTCATAGATACATCCATTACAGGTATGCCTGTAAATAATTCTAGATAATGATATATTGTAGGAACATCGTGCCCCAGCTCATCAAGCTTACAAATAGTATCGTGGATAGAATGGAAATCGAAGTGAGTTGTTATATTATCGGAATCCTGCTTATTGGCTGGTCTTTGTACAGGGCAAAAATCGTAAACCTCCATACCTCTTGGTACAACAACCATACCACCAGGGTGCTGACCAGTTGTACGCTTTACACCTGTGCAACCAACAGATAATCGCTCCATTTCTGCCTTATTAATCTGTTTGCCTGTTTCTTCAGCATATTTTTTTACATATCCATAGGCAGTTTTATCAGCAACGGTAGCTATAGTACCAGCTTTAAACACATTATCCTTACCAAAAAGCTCCTCTGTGTATCTGTGAGAGCTTGATTGATATTCTCCGCTGAAATTAAGGTCTATATCAGGGGTTTTATCACCCTCAAAACCAAGGAATGTTTCAAAAGGAATTTCGTGACCGTCTTGTAAATACTGTGTTCCACACTTAGGACAATTTTTATGTGGTAGGTCAAAGCCTGAACCATATTCGCCGTGGGTGAAAAACTCACTATTTTTACAATTTGGACAGATATAGTGTGGGCACAATGGGTTAACCTCGGAAATACCAGACATTGTAGCAACAAACGAAGAACCAACAGAACCTCGTGAACCAACAAGATATCCGTGGGCTTCACTGTCGGCAACAAGCTTTTGGGCTGTCATATACAATACAGAGAAACCGTATTTAGTAATAGCACCAAGCTCTTTGTCAAGTCTTGCCTTTACAATTTCCGGTAGAGGGTCGCCATACTTAGCCTTTGCCCTTTCCCAAGTAATGTTTATAAGCTCGTCTTCTGCACCGTCAATAAATGGTGGGTAAACACCAGGTGGAATAGGACGAACCTGTTCTACCATATCGGCAATTTTATTTGGATTTTCTACTACAACCTCGTAGGCCTTTTCAGCCCCAAGATATTCAAATTCCTTTAGCATTTCTGCTGTTGTTCTTAAATATAAAGGTGCTTGATCCTCTGCATCTGAAAAACCTTTTGAGGTCATTAATATTTTTCTGTAATCACTTTCGTGAGGGTCAAGAAAATGAACATCGCAGGTTGCTACAACAGGTTTGTTTAGCTTTTCACCCAGCTTTATAACTGTTCTGTTAAAATCTTGAAGCTCTTTTTCTGATTTTACAGTTTCATTTTTTATCATATAGGCATTATTGCCTATTGGTTGAATTTCAAGATAATCATAAAAAGATGCTATCTCTAAAAGCTCGTTCCAAGGCTTGTTATCTACTATTGCTCTGAACAGCTCACCTGCTTCACAGGCACTGCCTATTAGCAAGCCTTCTCGATACTTTACAAGCTCTGACTTTGGTATACGAGGATTTCGATAATAATACTTCATATGACCCATTGAAATAAGTCGGTAAAGATTTTTTAATCCTGTTCTGTTTTTTACCAATATAATTTGGTGAAATGCCCTTAGTTTATTTGGGTTAGCACCAACAATATTTGTGTTAATATCCTTAACACGAGTTATACCATAGTCACTCTTTAATCTATCTACAAAATTCATAAATATTTTAGACAGCATTTCTGCATCGTCTGTTGCCCTGTGATGATTAAACTTGCCTAATCGTAAATATTCAGCTATTGTATTTAGCTTGTAATCTTTAATATCTTTCAATATAGATTTTGATACTGCTAATGTATCAATAGATGTATATTCATAAGGCATATTATTTCTTAACGCACCATTGCGGATAAATGAAGTATCAAAATCTGCGTTATGTGCTACCAATATAGCATTTTCGCCACAAAAATCGTAAAAGCTTTTAATAGCTTCATCTTCCAGTGGTGCATCTTTAACCATACTGTCGTCTATTCCTGTAAGCTGTGTAATTTTTGCAGGAATAGGCATTTGCGGATTAACAAAAGTTGAGAAGGTATCAATAACTTCTCCGTTTTTAACCCTAACAGCACCAATCTCTGTAATTCTGTCTTTAGTAGGGCTAAGTCCTGTTGTTTCTATGTCAAAGCAGATAAATTCATCTGTTAAATCTTTATCGGTTGTACCTTTTACAGATGAAATCATATCATTTACAAAATAGGCTTCTGTACCATAAATAACCTTGATTTTTTCTTCTATATGCTCTTCGCCCTCATCATAAGGCTCAAAACCATAGAATTTTTTCTGCTTCTTTTCGTTAAATGCTATACCGTTGATTTTCTCGGCTGTGCTCATAGCCTCTGGAAATGCCTGAGCCACGCCGTGGTCGGTAATTGCAATAGCTTTATGCCCCCATTTGCTGGCTCTGTTGATAAGGTCACTAGCAGATGACACACCGTCCATAGAGGACATATTTGTATGTAGGTGAAGTTCTACACGCTTATTTTCTGCATTATCAACAACCTGTGTAATTTCGGCAGTAGAAACAGCTTTGCCTGCAAAAATAGTATCTCTTGCATAGCTGTCGTATTCTACTTTACCATATACAACGATTATATCACCTTTTTTAAGACAGCTTAATGGCTCTGCTTTCTTTACAGAGTCAAACACCTTGACTACAATCGAGCCTGTAAAATCGGTTATACTATAATTTGATATAGCATATTTACCGTCTTTAGTAATTTTACTTTCTATATTAAAAATTTTACCCCAGATGTTAGTCATACCTGCATCTTCAGTTAAATCTTTAATAGGAATAGGTGTAGCTTTTGTAACGGTGCCATATACCGATGTATAGCTACCTGTAACAAGTTGTGGATATAAAGAAGCACCACTGCGTACCTCTATAGTTTTATCAACCTTTTCAGCCTTTTGCTTTTTCGCTTTATTTACAGCTGTTTCCATAGAGCTTTCATAATCTTCTATTTTAGTTACAACTGTTTCACGAACTTCTTTTTCTATTTGTGTTTCGTGTTTAGAAATGCTTATAGGCTGGTTAACATCAACCTCTAACACACCATCATACTCAACATTATACTGTAAGCCAAATTCTTCGCTAATAAGCTTAGAAAGTAATTTGTCAAAGCCTTTTGTTTGCAATATACCTTTTCCACCGTGCTTTAATGTTACTGTTATAGTATCTCCTTTTATTGTAATAAATGAATCATTAAGAGAACCATTAAAAGACGGAGTATCACGACGAAGCTGTTCTACAAGCTGAATGTAATAATCGGTGTTAAACAGCTCTGATTTAAAGGTTGGCTTTAGCCTTATTGAGTATGGCGGAAATAACTTTGTTAATTCATTTTCTGTATTAAACAGCAATGACCGTTCTATTAATCTATGTAATTTAAGATTAACTGTTATTCTGCCAATTTTCTTCTCCCATCTTATGTTTGTTACCTCAGACTCGTAAAGAGCCTGAGGTAAGGCATCAGCTTGAAGAAAGTCAGCGAATAAATCTCTAAATAAAACCATTATAAAAGTTCAACTTCCTTAATTAATTCGTCAATCAGCATATCCTCTGGGACTTTTCTGATTATTTCACCCTTTTTAAATATTAATCCTACACCATCGCCACCGGCAATGCCAATGTCTGCTTCTTTGGCTTCGCCAGGGCCATTTACTGCACAACCCATTACAGCAACTTTTATGTTCTTTTTACAGTTTTTTAGTCTGTTTTCAACCTCTGTTGCAATAGAAATTAAATCTATTTTAGTTCTGCCACAGGTTGGGCAAGATACAAATTGAATACCGTCGTTACGGATATCAAGTGCCTTTAAAATATCCTTAGCTGCATAAATTTCTTTTACAGGGTCGGCAGTTAAGGATACACGGATAGTATCACCTATTCCCTGTAATAGCAGTGCCCCCAAGCCTGCTGATGATTTTATAATACCCATACGCTCTGTACCTGCTTCTGTTACACCAAGGTGCATAGGATAATCACAACGCTGTGAAGCTAGTTGATAAGCCTGTACCATTGTTTTAACATTTGAAGATTTCATTGATAAAACAATATTGGTGTAATCAAATTTTTCTAAAAGGGATGCGTGATACATAGCACTTTCGCATAGGGCTTCTGCGGTAGGAGAACCGTATTTAGCTAATATTTCCTTTTCAACCGAACCTGAATTAACTCCAATTCTTATTGGAATTTCCTTTGGCTTACAAGCATCTACAACAGCCTTAACTCGGCTATCGTCACCTATATTTCCCGGATTAATTCTTATTTTGTCTACACCCGCAGCAACTGACTCTATAGCAAGTCTGTAATCAAAATGAATATCAGCAACAACAGGCATATTAACATTTTCTTTTAAAGCGGAAATAAGCTTAATTGCTTCCATATTTGGTATAGCTATTCTAATAATTTCACAGCCTGCTTCTTCAAGTTGAATAGCCTGTTTTACACTATCCTTTATATTGTTTGCCGGAATATTAAGCATAGACTGTATAGAAACTGGAGCATTACCGCCTATTAAAATATTACCAACTTTTACTTGTTTTGTAGTTCTCATAAACAAACTCTCCTAATATATAGCTATATATTTTATTCTTATGTTCCTGTAAATAATCTGAAAACATCTTTAAATGAAATTATCAGCATAAATAAAATTAAAATAACAAAGCCTATTGAATGTACCAAACCCTCGTATTTACTTGGAATAGGCTTTCTAAAGATAGCTTCTATAAGTAAGAAGAAAAATCTACCGCCATCAAGTGCAGGCACAGGTAGCATATTAAATACACCTAGGTTTACAGAGATAACCATAAGCATAAATAACAGATTATTAAGACCATCTATAAAGCTTGTTTGTAATCCCATTGAGGTTGCCTCTGTTATAGCAGAAGCAGCACCGATTGGTCCTGAAACATCATTCATACCAAATTGACCTGTAACAAGTCCTACCAAGCTACCCCATATCATACGCACTACAGAATATGTTTGTTGGAATGTTTGAGTAATTACAGTGCCAAAGTTTCGCTCGATTGGTACAACATAAAAATCAAGTGCTATATGCTTTTGACCATTGGTTTCTGTCATATTAAATTTAACATTACCCAAATCTATCTTTTCTCCATTACGGATAACCTGCATATTAGGTGAATCTGTTTTCATAGTTGCAAGAGAATAGGAGAAATCTCTTGATGTATTAATTGCGTAACCATCAAGTGAAACTATAGTATCTCCAACCTTTAATCCGTGTTGTGCTGACATTGAATTTTCGTGGAAAGACTCTATAGTAGTAGATGCGTAGTATGGCTGTTGCACAACAAGTATACACATTAAAACCAAACCAAGCAAAACATTCATTATAGCACCGGCAGATACAATTAACATTCTCTGCCAAACCTTTGCTTTGCCAAAGGCTCTTGGGCTATCACTTTCTTCGTCTTCGCCCTCCATTTTACAGAAACCACCTATAGGAAACAAACGAAGTGAATATAGTGTTTCTCCTTTTTGGAAGCCGAATAGCTTAGGGCCCATACCTAATGCAAATTCGTGCACTAACACACCTGATTTTTTTGCACAGATAAAATGACCAAACTCGTGAGATAATATAATTAACTCAAAAAGTAAAATACCTATAATAACTAAAATTACACCTTGAATTGTAATCAACCCCTTTATAAAATTTACGATATTAAGTTAAACCTTACTTAAAACAAATTCTCTAGCAATTTGGTCTGCTTCTAAGATATCTTCAAGACAAGCAACTTCTTTATGACTTACATTGTCTATAGCCTGTTCTACTAGCTCGCCAATTTGTAAGAATTTAATTTTCTCATTTAAGAATAAATCAACAGCTACCTCATTAGCTCCATTTGCTGCAACGGGTGCTAAATGACATTCTTTGATAGCTCTTATACACTGACTAAGACAAGTAAAAGTGTCATAATCAGGCTTGGCAAAGGTAAGCGTTGCAACATCTGCAAGACTTAATTGCTGTACAGGTGACGGATATCTTTCAGGGTAAGTTATTGCGTATTGAATAGGAATACGCATATCAGCAACACCAAGCTGTGCTATAACGGAATTGTCGGTAAATTCAACCATAGAGTGAATAATACTTTCTCTGTGTACAAGAACATCTATGTTGTCAACATCAATATCAAAGAGCCATTTTGCTTCTATAACTTCTAAGCCTTTATTCATCATTGTTGCAGAATCAATAGTTATTTTTCTACCCATACTCCAATTAGGATGCTTTAATGCCTGTGCCAAGGTAACCTTTTCTAATTCTTCTCTTGTTTTTCCGAAAAATGGTCCGCCTGATGCTGTAAGTATAATTCTTTTTAGCTCTCTTTTGTCATTCATACCTTGTAAACACTGAAAAATAGCAGAATGTTCGCTGTCTACAGGGTATAAATTAACGCCATTCTTCTTTACTGCGTCCATAACCAGCTTACCACCAGCCACAAGAGTTTCTTTATTAGCAAGAGCAATATTTTTCTTCTCGCTAATTGCTGAAAGAGTTGGCTTTAAGCCTACCATACCAACTACTGAGGTTAATACAGTATCAGCTTCTTTGATAGTAGAGGCATTAATAAGACCCTCCATTCCATATTCAACCTTTGTATCTGTGTCTGCTATTCTGATTTGTAAATCTTTAGCAGATTTTTCGTTATACATAACAGCAAGCTTAGGTTTAAATTCTCTTATTTGTTTTTCGATTAAATCTACATTACTTGATGCAGTAAGAGCCGAAACCTTTAAGTTTAACTTTCGTGCAACATCAAGTGTTTGTGTTCCTATAGAGCCGGTAGAACCTAAAATTGATAAATTTTCCGTCATTTTAACGACCTTCTTTTACAAATAGAATTTTGTATTATATTAATCATTTACATAGTAGCAATACTACATAAACTACATTATTAGCTAAATTATAAAACAAACAGGGCTCATACGAACCCTTTGTTTATTAATGATATTAAATTTTATTAATTAAACAGTTACCAATGGTAGATACATAATAAATACATATATAAGTGGTGCTGTCATAATAACGCTATCACATCTATCAAGTATACCACCATGACCAGGGATAACATTACCATAATCCTTAACATCACAGCTACGCTTTATAAGTGAAAATGTAAGGTCACCAACCATTGATGTTGCAGTACCGATTGCTGATAAAATAATAACAGCAATATAATTTATACTAACATTGGCATCGAATATTAAGAAATCGTATACCAAGGAACATACAACACCGCCTAAAATTCCTACTATAACGCCACCAATAGCACCCTCGATAGTTTTCTTTGGGCTAATGCTTGGGCAAAGCTTGTGTTTTCCTAAAGAAACACCAACAAAATAAGCACCGCCATCAGAAAGCCAAGGAATACCTATACAAAGCACTGCATAGTAGCAGGATTTTACAGGGTCTAGCATAGTAGACATAGCTACACAGCTCATTCCTATAGAAATTAATAGAATAGTTGTTAACACAAATGCCATATCTACAAAGGTGAATTCGTTGTTTTTTATTATTAATAAAGAAAAAATATAAAAAACAAAAGCAAACAATATTAAATACTGCAAATCCCAATAGAACACTATTGGCATTAAAACCGACACTAAAGCACAAGGTATACTAATCTTTTTATTTTTATTTAATCCCTTTGCAGTTAAAACCTCTATAGTACATATTAATGAAGCTAAAGAAGCTACAATATTTAAACACATAGGGAAATAACGGTGAAGCACAAAAGCTAAAATAACAAGGGGTACACCTACTATTGCAGATAAAATTCTCGCTTTCATCTGTACAGCCCCTCCTTTTAATTATACTCCGCCAAAGCGTCTGTTACGCTTTGCGTATTCGATTAATGCCTGATCAAGCATTTCTTTTGAAAAATCAGGCCACAATACATCCATAATTACATATTCTGTATATGCTGATTGCCATAGTAAAAAATTAGAAATTCTGTATTCTCCACTTGGTCTTATAACTAAATCAGGGTCAGGCTGACCAGCGGTATATAAATGGTTGCTGATAGTTTCTGCAGTAATGTCATCAACATTAAGCTCACCATTTTTCACAAGAGTTGCTATTTCTTTTGTTGCATTTACTATTTCGTCACGGCTACCGTAATTCATTGCAATATTTAGCACCATACCATCACGGTGAGCAGACATACGCTCGTTTTCATCTATTAGCTCTTGAAGCTCAGGTGAAAATGCAGACTTATCGCCGATAAATTTAACCACGATATCGTCATCTTTAAAATCTCGTATAGCCTCTTCAAGATAAGACTTAAAAAGTCCCATTAACGCATTAACTTCATCTGTAGGGCGTTTCCAGTTTTCTGTTGAAAAGGCATATACAGTTAAATATTTAATTCCTATATTACTGCAATAACGAGTAATTGTTCTAAAATTTTTGGCACCTGCTGTATGACCTGCACTGCGTGGCAAATTTCTCTGTTTAGCCCAACGCCCATTACCGTCCATAATAATGCCAATATGTTTGGGCAGTTGAATATCACTTAAAGTAATATTGTCTGTATTATCCTTTTTATTTTTAAAAATTGAAAACATACTGCACCGCCCAAACATTATTTTAATACTATTTTAGATTGACATAATTTCCTTTTGTTTTTTATCTGCTAAAGCATCTATCTCTTTTACAGCTTTATCTGTTAAATCCTGAGTTTTCTTTTCTGCCTGCTTTAGGTCGTCCTCAGTAATTTCACCGTCTTTTTTCATTGCCTTAAACTTATCAACAGTGTCTCTTCTAACATTTCTTACACCAACTTTAGCTTCTTCTGCAAGCTCTTTTACATCTTTAACTAAATCCTTACGACGTTCCTCTGTTAGTGGTGGGAAAATAAGACGAAGTGATTTACCGTCGTTCTGTGGGTTAATACCAATGTCTGACATTTGGATTGCTCTTTCGATAGGAGTAAGAACAGATGCGTCCCATGGCTGAATCATAAGTGTTCTAGCCTCGGTTACTGATACTGCTGCTAGCTGATTTACAGGTGTTGGAGCACCGTAATAATCAACTACAACCTTATCAAGAACAGCAGGATTTGCTCTGCCTGCTCTTATTGCAGCAAATTCTGTATTTAAGTGGTCTATTCTTTTATTCATACGCTCTTCTGCTTTTTTTAATACTGATTTCATTGTAACACACTCTCCTTAAAATGATTATTTAACCAAAGTACCAACCTTTTCGCCACATACAGCAGAAACCATATTATCTGGCTCATCTATACTGAACACAAGAATAGGAATACTGTTATCTGCACATAAAGTAGCTGCGGTTGTATCCATAACTGCAAGACCTTTATTAAGTATATCTAAATAAGAGATTTCATCAAATTTAACAGCCTCAGGGTTGTTCTTAGGGTCGCTATCATAAATACCGTCTACCATTGTAGCCTTTAGAATTATATCAGCCTCAATTTCAGCCGCACGAAGTGCTGCTGCTGTATCTGTTGAGAAAAATGGGTTACCTGTTCCGCAACCAAATACTACAACTCTACCCTTTTCAAGATGGCGTACAGCACGGTTTCTTATATAAGGCTCAGCAACCTGTTGCATTGAAATACCTGTTTGAACTCTAACAATCATACCTAGTTGCTCTAAAGTATCAGCAACACCTAAAGCGTTAATAACTGTAGCAAGCATACCCATATGGTCGGCACGAGTTCTGTCCATATCGCCACTTGAACGACCTCTCCAGAAATTACCGCCACCAACAACTATGGCAACCTCTACACCCATATCAACAAGAGTTTTTACAGGCTTACAAAATGACATAACTGTGTCAAAATCAATACCGTGTTTTTCTGTACCAGCAAGTGCCTCACCACTAAGTTTTAAAAGAATTCTTTTGTATTTTGGTTCCATAATGAATTATCCTCTCTTATAATTACTTACCGTTACAACAATGTTGTAATTATCCTTAATTATAATACTATATCTTAATGTTAAAGTAAAGTAAATGTTTACATATAAGAAAGAAAAAAATTAAATATTCCATATCAATTATCTATTTTATCTTTTACATTTTCTGTACAGTTTTTTAATATAATACATTATGTATTTATGACCAAATAATTTAAAATATACTATACTTTTATCTTCACTTATTTAACCATACTAAAATCTAATTAAAAACTAGAAAAAAGTTAATTAAAGTTTAATTGTATAGTAGCATTGTGGCGGAGCGTTAGCCTCCCTTGTGCAAAGGGAGGTGGCTCGCCAAAGGCGAGTCGGTGGGATTGTTTGCTACTAGAAAGCATCGTCGTTTAACTCAAAATAAAGCTATGACAATCCCTCAGTCAGCTTCGCTGACAGCTCCCTTTACACAAGGAAGCCTTTACGCTATATTATATTTTGTATATTATTCTATTTAACTTATCTATTCTGTTATTTAATTAGGTATTAGTATAATCAATATGTATTTTGACAAATTAGTGTAAAAAAACTCCATCAATTATCAAACCAATTGGTGATAAATTGATGGAGTTTTTAATTTATTAATGAATTATCTTTGTGCTATGTTTTATTAGTGCATAAAGTATGCTACAGCGTTAAGTGCAACTACTAGTAAAGTAAAGCCAACTGCTAGGAACTTTGTCCAACGAGCTAGCTTGCTATTAAGTGTACGAGCTTTGTTTTTTGACAAGAATGTGTCAGCACCACCTGTTACAACACCTACACCCTTTGAGTTACCCTCCTGTAAAATTACAACTGCTATCATAATGATAGAGAATATAATAAGTACAGCACCTAGAATATAATCTACAACGTTCATCTTGCTACCATCCTTTCTCTATAAGTTAATTTTACATAGTTATTCACTAAGTAATGATATCACATAATTTACAAATTTGCAAGTATTTATAACAAGTAATTTAATTATCCGCAAAAAATGTATAGATAGGATATTATAGGATTGATAGTTGTTCGCCTTTATCTTCTGCTGAAAGTGTTGAACCTACAGCAGGTAGATTACGGGTTCTGTATCTATTTGGTTTTACAAAAGTTCCGTCAACATAAATTGTAGCACTGATTAATCTATGACCGTTCTTAATACTCATTACATTTACACCAATGGTAGAACGAGATGTTTTTTCAGAAATAGAACCTGTATGGAATAATAGCACTTTGCCTTGGCTTGATGTGAGAACAACATCACAATCTTCCTGTATAAATAAAATATCTACAATAGGCGATTTATCACTATAAGCACCTGTTAACTTTTTACGGTTAGTTTTTGTTTCGTAAGCAGATAATGGAACTTTGGCTATTTTACCATTTTCAAAGGCAAACAATAAAGTACCATTGTAATCCTTAGTTAAAACCATAAATATAGCCTTTTCATCTTCGTCCATACCCAGCTTAGCAGGTACATAATCACCTAATGTGCTTGCTTTTGTTTCCTTAAAGAAATCTACCTTTGTCTTATAAACTTGTGCCTTATCAGTAAAGAATAGCAAATCTGTATTATTGTTAGTAGTTTCGGTACTGAAAATAATACTGTCGCCCTCTTTTAATTTTTGTTCGCCACTCATTCGCAATGACTGTGGGGTTATCTTTTTAAAGTATCCATCTTTGGTAAAGAATACATTTACAGGATAATCAGGAGCTTCCTCCTCTTCCTCGGCTTCTTGTATTTCATCAGGATAAATTAGAATACATTTTCTTGGCTGACCAAACTTTTTGCTTACCTCTGACAGTTCCTTTACAATAATATTCTTTATTTTAGTTTTACTACCTATTATTGATTCCAGTTCTGCAATTTCTTTTACAAGATTGTCTATTTCTTCGGTACGCTTTAAAATATATTCACGGTTTAGATGACGAAGCTTAATTTCAGCTACATATTCCGCTTGAATTTCATCAATACCAAAGCCTATCATAAGATTAGGTACAACTTCGCTTTCTTCTTCTGTTTCTCTTACTATTTTAATAGCCTTGTCAATATCCAAAAGAATAGCTTGCAAACCTCTTAATAAATGTAATTTATCTTTTTTCTTAGTAAGGTCGTAATAGGTTCTTCTGCGAACGCACTCTACTCTAAAAGCTATCCACTCTTCTAAAAGCTCTTTAACACCTAATACCCTAGGTATGCCTGCAATAAGCACATTAAAGTTACAGCTAAAGCTGTCTTCTAGTGGGGTCATTTTATAGAGCTTTAGCATAAGCTTATCAGGGTCTACACCACGCTTTAAATCTATTGTGATTTTCAAGCCGTCTAAGCCTGTTTCGTCACGAACATCGGCAATTTCTTTAACTTTACCTAGCTTTACTAAATCAATAATTTTTTCAATAATAGCCTCACAGGTTGTTGATTGTGGTATGCCATTAATATCTATACAGTTAGCAGATTTATCGTAGGTATATTTTGACCTCATTTTAAAGCTACCACGACCTGTTTTATATATTTCGTCAAAAACCTTTGTATCATAGATTATCTGACCGCCACTTGTCATATCCGGTGCAGGTAAGGTTGAGGCTATATCGTGGTCTTTATCCTTTATAAGAGCAATAGTTGTTTCACAAATTTCTCTTAAATTAAATGAACAAATTGAGCTTGCCATACCTACTGCAATACCCGTATTTGCATTAACTAATACAGATGGGAATGTTGCCGGTAAGAGTGTTGGCTCTTTCATAGTGTTGTCGTAGTTATCTACAAAATCTACTGTGTCTTTATCTATATCTCTAAATAACTCGTTACAAATTGAATCAAGCTTTGCTTCGGTATATCTTGAAGCAGCCCAAGCCATATCACGACTGTAAAATTTACCGAAATTACCCTTTGAGTCTATAAAGGGATGTAATAAAGCCTCATAGCCACGGCTTAAACGCACCATAGTGTCATAAATAGCAGTATCACCATGAGGATTAAGTCGCATAGTTTGTCCAACTATATTAGCTGACTTTGTTCTTGCACCACTTAATAATCCCATTTTATACATTGTGTATAACAGTTTACGGTGACTGGGTTTAAAACCATCGATTTCAGGTATAGCTCTGCTAAGGATTACACTCATAGCATAGGGCATATAATTTTCTTCGATAGTAGTTGCTATTTTTTGCTGTACAACTTCACCAGCACCGTCAATAACACCTTTTATTTTAGCAGGGGCTACTTGTTTTTGTTTATTACTTTTTCTTGGTGGCATATTAACACCGCCTTTCTTATTTCAATATTACAATATATAAATAATAAGTATAATTATTATGATAAATCAAGTGCATTAATATAATCTGCACCGTGGTCAACTATATATTGTTTTCTGCCTGATAGATTATCACCAAGTAGTACATCAAACATCTGTGCAGTTTTCTCGGCATCGTCAGGTAATACTTTTATTAATCTTCGTGTTGCAGGGTTCATAGTAGTAAGGTTCATCATATCAGGTTCATTTTCACCAAGACCTTTTGAACGCTGTATTGTAAATTTCTCGTTACCAATTTCAGAAAGAAATTTTTCTTTTTCCTGTTCGGTATAAGCAAAATATACATTCTTTTTTGTGGTAATTTCATATAAAGGTGACTCAGCTATAAACACCTTGCCAGCCTCTATAAGGTCGGGAGTAAGGCGATATATCATAGTTAATAGCAGGGTTCTAATTTGGAAACCGTCTACATCGGCATCGGTACAAATTATTATCTTATTCCACCTTAACAAATTTATATCAAAATTAGCAAGCTCTTTATTCGCCTTTGAGGTTACTTGCACACCACAACCAAGAACTTTAATAAGGTCGGTGATAATTTCACTTTTAAAAATTCTATTGTAATCAGCCTTTAAGCAGTTAAGTATTTTACCACGAATTGGAATGATAGCTTGAAAATCAGGGTCTCTTGCCTGTTTACAGGCACCAAGAGCAGAGTCACCCTCTACTATAAATACTTCACGGATAGATGTGTCTTTACTTCTGCAATCTACAAATTTTGCAACACGGTTAGTCATATCCATATTGCTTGTAAGCTTTTTCTTTAGGTTTGCTCTTGTTTTTTCTGCATTTTCTCGGCTACGCTTATTAACAAGTACCTGATTAGCTATTTTTTCAGCTTCTATTGGGTTTTCAATAAAGTAAACTTCCAGTTGATGACGGAACATTTCTACCATTACATCTTGAATACCCTTATTATTTATTGCTTTTTTAGTCTGATTTTCGTATGATGTAACACTTGAAAATGATGAAACTACAACAGCAAGGCAATCCATAACATCTTCGTCTTTTATTTGACTTTCGTTTTTGGTGTATTTACTGTTGTTTTTCAAATACTGGTTAATCATATATTTAAAGGCATTTTTAACTGCTTTGTCAGGAGCTCCGCCATATTCAAGATAACTTGAATTGTGGTAATACTCTGCAACTGATACTCTGTTAGAAAAGGCAAAAGCAATATTTATCTTAGTTTTATATTCAGGCTTATCAGCTCTATCTCGTGCCATTTTTTCGGCATTCCAGCTTTGTACAGTTGTAAGGCTGTCATCTCCTACTAACTCTTGTACATGGTCGGTTATACCGTTAATATAACTAAAACGTTCTTCCTCGAATTTATTGCCAATTTGATTTCTAAATATAAAGTTAACACCGGCATTAACAATAGCCTGTCGCTTTATCATATCAATAAAATAATCAGCAGATACATTTATATCGGTGAAAACTTCAAGGTCAGGCTTCCAACGAATTTTGGTGCCTGTGTCTTTCTTTTTGTATTCTTCTTTTTTAAGACCGCCTATGTTTTCGCCTTTTTCAAATTTTAAAGTATATTTATATCCGTCACGTCTAACCTCTGCTTCCATCCATTCTGAGGCATATTGAGTGGCACACAAGCCAAGACCGTTTAAACCTAGGGAATATTCGTAATTTTCACCCTCTGAATTATTGTACTTACCACCAGCATATAACTCACAAAAGGTTAAATCCCAGTTAAATCTGCCCTCTTTTTCATTATAATCTACCGGTATACCACGACCATGGTCTTCTATTTCCACAGAGTGGTCAGAATATCTGGTAACTATTATTTCTCTGCCATAGCCCTCTCTGGCTTCATCAATAGAGTTAGATAATATTTCAAAAATAGAGTGCTGACAACCCTCGATACTGTCGGAACCAAATATTACAGCCGGTCTTTTTCTTACTCTATCCGCACCCTTTAGTATAGTAATACTGTCGTTACCATATTCAGGTGTTTTTTTCTTAGCCATATTTTCACCTATTTCTTCCCTTTAAGTTTATTTATTTTATCTCTTAAATAAGCAGCGTGTTCAAATTCTAACAGTTTTGCAGCAGCTTTCATTTCTTTTGTTAATGAGTCTATAAGCTTTTGCTTTTCTTCCCTTGTTAAACGCTTATTCTTTGAGTTGTATATATCATCATCGTCGTGTTTAGAAATTTCTAATACATCAGCAACCTTTTTAGAGATTGTTTTTGGTGTTATGTTATGCTCTTGATTGTATTGCTCTTGAATTGTACGTCTACGTTCTGTTTCTCTAATGGCGTATTCCATTTGTGGAGTTACAGAATCTGCATACATTATAACACTACCCTTTGCATTTCGTGCTGCTCTGCCTATTGTTTGTATTAAAGAGCGTTCGCTACGCAAAAAACCAGCCTTGTCGGCATCTAGTATAGCCACAAGAGAAACCTCCGGAATATCAAGACCCTCTCTTAACAAATTAATACCAACCAAAACATCAAATTCACCAAGACGAAGCTCTCGTATAATCTTCATTCGCTCTACAGTATCTACATCGTGGTGCATATATCTTACACGAATACCCATTGTTTCAAAATAGGTTGTTAAATCCTCAGCCATTTTTTTAGTTAAGGTAGTAACTAACACTCTTTCGTTTTGTGCTGTACGAATATTAATTTCAGACACTAAATCGTCCATTTGTCCATCAATAGGTCTTACAGAAATTTCAGGGTCTAACAAGCCAGTTGGTCTTATAACCTGTTGAGCAACAACCTTTGATTTTTCCAGCTCAAAATCACCCGGAGTAGCACTTACAAAAACTGCTTGATTTACTCTTTCGTAAAATTCATCAAAATTCAGTGGTCTGTTATCAAGTGCTGAGGGTAATCTAAAGCCATATTCTATAAGGTTTTCTTTTCTTGCTCGGTCACCTGCAAACATACCACGAACCTGTGGTATAGTAACGTGTGATTCATCTACAAAAAGCAAAAAATCCTTAGGAAAATAATCTAACAAAGTATAAGGAGATGAGCCTTTTTCACGACCTGATAAAACCCTTGAGTAATTTTCTATACCTGTACAAAATCCGATTTCTTGAAGCATTTCTATATCATAGCGTGTGCGTTGCTCAATACGCTGTGCCTCTAAAAGCTTTCCTCTTTCCTGAAAATAAGCAATTCGCTCTGTTAATTCCTCTTCCAGCTCTTTAATTGCTCTTATCATTTTATCTCTAGGTACTATATAATGAGATGCCGGATAAATTCCTGCGTGCTTTAAATTGCCTAACAGCTCACCTGTAAGGGCATTTATTTCGGTAATTCTATCTATTTCGTCACCAAAAAATTCTACTCTTATAATTTTTCCCTCACTATTTGCAGGATAAATCTCTACAACATCTCCACGAACTCTAAATTTATTTCTTGTAAAGTTTATATCGTTGCGTTCGTACTGTAATTCAATAAGCTTACGTAATAAATCATCTCTGGATTTTTCCATACCAGGACGCAATGATATTACCATATTACGATAATCAATTGGGTTACCTAAGCTGTAAATACAAGATACACTTGCAACAATAATAACATCTCGCCTTTCTGACAATGCCAATGTGGCACTGTGGCGTAGTTTATCAATTTCATCATTAATAGAACTATCTTTTTCAATATAGGTATCAGTAGAAGCTACATAAGCCTCTGGTTGATAATAATCATAGTAGGAAACAAAATACTCTACAGCGTTTTCAGGAAAAAATTCTTTAAACTCACTGCAAAGCTGTGCCGCAAGAGTTTTATTATGTGCCAAAACCAAAGTTGGACGATTTTCTCTTGCTATAATATTTGCCATTGTAAATGTTTTGCCTGAACCTGTAACACCAAGGAGAGTTTGTTCTTTATTACCTGCATTAATAGATTTACAAATACTCTCTATCGCCTGTGGTTGGTCACCAGTAGGTAAATATTCAGAATGTAGCTTAAAATCCATAATTATCACCTATATTTTAATAAGTTATTCAATATACTCTTCCATAAAACCTGCATCTCGCAGAGAAACATAATCATCATCTGCAACAATTATATGGTCAACTAAAGATACATTTATAAGTTTTAGGGCGTTATAAACCCTTTGAGTTGTGGCTATATCATCATTAGATGGCAAGGCAAGTCCACTGGGGTGATTATGTGCTAAAACAGCATAGCGGGCATTATACGCAACAGCAAGCTCTATAACCTTGCGTATGTAAATTTCGCTGGCACTTACAGAGCCTTTATTTATAACACCACAATATACCTCTTTTAGTTTTGTATCAAGCAACAGCAATACAACAGCCTCATAATTACGACCAAGAAATTTATGCTTTACCTTTTCGCCAACATTATCAATATCAATTATCTTTTCCTTATTATTATGCCTATCGTCCATATACATTCTGCATATATGTGGAAGCATATTCAAATAAATGGCACAATTTTCACTTAAACCTGACTCTTTTAATTTATCAATAGGGGCATCTAACACAGCTGATAATGAACCAAAATCAATAAGCAACTTATGAGCAATTGGATTTGTGTCTTTTCGTGGAATTGCATAAAAAAGCATAAGCTCTAAAGCTTCGTGAGGTTCCATACCGTCGAAACCGTCATCCAAGAATTTTTTACGCAAACGGTCACGATGACCACTATGAAGATTATCAGACACAAACACACCCCCTACTTAATACTAGTTATCTATAATCATCAATAAATAAACAATATTTACCACAACAGAATATAAAACACCAGTATGATTATAATACAGTTTTATAAAATTTAAAAGGATTATTTAGGATTTTTTGAAATTTATAAAATTTTCTTAATTATATAAAACAAGATTAAACGAAGGTAATTACAATCAACAAAAGATTTTATATAAAAAAATTTATATTATTGAACAAGAAAAATCTACATATATCCCAACATAAATAGGTATAATAAAATGTATAACTAAAAAACAGGAGTTGACGATATGGTTAATTTTTTTATAGGTTTATTTATAGGAGCATTCGTTGGGATTACTTTTATGGCATTATTTAATGCAAGTTCACGGTATGATGAATGTAATAAAAACAGTGATAATAATAAAAATGATTAAAAAATTAATTTAAAATATATCTCCGTAGAACAATTAAAATTCAGCAAAATATAATCTTATAATATTTAATTATATTAATAGACATACTGTAAATACTTCAACACATACATTAATCATTATTCCTAATCAAAAAAATCAGAATAAAATTAGTATAACCAACAGCAGTTGTATTTTAACAACTTCTGTTGGTTATTTGTATAACTGATAAATATAAAATTTATGAATTGTTTATATCATTAAGCATTAAAGTAATTGAAACTGACTTTCGTCTTAATTTTATCATTAGAACAAACACAAAAATTAGCAATGGTACACCAATTATAATAGCAATAAAGGTTGGTTCGATTTGCATTGCATCTGCTGTTACTTTTACACTAGATGAAACCTTTACATTTTCTACACGATGCCCTCTTACAAGCAACCTATGTGTATTAACTCCGTACGGCGTACAGGTAACTAATGTGCATAAATCCTCACCAGTTGATATACCAAGAGTAGAAAAATCATCTGGTTCAACAATTCGGATATTGTCAACTTCATAGGTAAGTACCTCGTTCATAACACGAATCATAAACAAATCTCCTATTTCCATTAAATTAAGATTTGTAAAGATTTTTGCTGACGGTAAACCTCTATGACCGGAAAGAACAGAGTGGGAACTCTCGCCACCTATAGGAAGAGAAGAACCCGGTATATGTCCTACAGCAATTTGGAGAACATCATCTTCTGTACCGTGATAAATTGGAAGTGAACAACTTATTTTAGGGATTTCGATTTGACCTATAATTCCTGTTCCTGAAATATCCAACAACTTTTTGTATTCATCAATTTCCTCACTTTTTAAACGCCAATGAGTTGGTGATGATGAAAGCTTTTTGTTATATTCAACAGCATTGTTAAATAATTGCTTGTGTTTTGCTTCATCCATATTTGACACAGTTTCTACATATTCAGATATGGCATAAGATTGATGAAATGAATTCCAGTAATCGCTAACGGAAGGGTACAGCAGTAAGGAGAGCCCTATAACTAATATACTTATTAAAATAATAGTAGATAAATGTTTTTTCATATTATAGAGTTCTCCTTACTGCTGTAGAAGCTATTAAAAACTTCTACAGCAGTTTTTAGGTTAGAATAACAAAAGTATCTTTATTTTAAGATAACAATTATTTGCTCATACGCTTTCTTGTTACTAGTAGAACAACAGCAACTGTTACTAGTAGACCACCAATTACATAGAAAGCTACAGTACCAACGCCACCAGTTTCAGGTAGTAATGTACCCTTGTTGTTCTTAACTGTTAGGTTTACAACACCTGATGTGTTAATATTTTCCTCAGCTGAATCTGTTGAAGCACTATCATTACCGTTAACAGTTAGTGTTACGTTTGTTAGAGCGTCTGAAGCTTTAAATGTAGTCCAATCTTGACCATTATATGTAACTGCTTTAATAGTTAGTGAAATTGCATCCTTAAGTAGGTTATAGCCTGTTGGAGCAACTGTCTCAGTTAATGTATAATCGCCCTCATCAAGGCCCTTAACAATAAATAGACCACTTGCATTAGAGCTTAGAACCTCTGCCTTATTTTGGTCTGCATTCCAATAAACATTGCCCTCACTGTCAAGACAGTAATACATATTACCCTTCTGTAGGTAGAACTGAGCGTTTGCTAGCTTTATAGAATTATCGTCACCGTCAACCTTAGTAACATCTAACTCATAAGTAAATACGATTACCTTATCAACTTCTGTTTTACCAGTCTCGTTTTCCTCGTTATCGTCGCCATCATCGCCAGGTGTGCCTTCGCCAACGAAGTTAGGGTTGTTTGAGTACTCTAGACAAACTTCGTTAGGGTTACCCTCTAAACCAACAACTGCGTTATTGTTTAGTACAGCTTCGTACTCTACAACGATTATGCTATCCTTAGTAACTGTAATAGCGTTACCCATTTCATCTTTGATAGATTTAACATCATCAAAAGAAACTTTAAAACCCTTAGCTGTCTTTTCAACTACATAGAACTTTTCTGTCTCTGTATTCTTAACTAGAGTTTTAACAGTAGCAGCCTTATCTGCAACGTGATAAACCTTGATGCTGTCAACATTAAGAGTAAGACCAGCTGACTGTTCATCATGGAAAATATACTTATATGTAGGATAATCGCTTAAAGTAGTAGGCATAGTACCAATTAGCATAAATGGTACAGCATCACCGATATCATAGTCAGCAACATCGTTATAGCCTTTTTCTAGCTGATATCCAATTGTTGTAGTTTTATCTGTGCCAGTGTAGCTTTCTTCTTTGACCTTTTTCTCTACCATAGGAATGTCTGTTTTAACCTTAACTTCAAAAGCACCATTTTTTGTCATCTGAAGTAGTGAAAGGTTCTTAGCTGTATCAAGCTGACCATTAGTTGTTGATGTATCAACAACTAGGTAATAACCAGGTGCTAGAACATCTGTAGTTAAGCTACCGTATTTGCCTAGTGAAATAGCTGAACCTGCTATTTTATAATTGTCAGCTATTTTAGCGAAATCCTTTAGTTTCTGCTCATCGTTTTTAAATTTTGAAAGCTTTTCTGCTACATCTTCTGCAGTTGTGCACTCAAAATAATAGCTTTTTGAATCAGTTGTTTTTAGTGCTGCAAGTAAATTTTCAACTGCTTCATCTGTAGCAAATGCTGAACCCCACTGAATATCACATAGTTCTGGTATATTACCATTTGCATCTGGTCCATCTGCCTGCTTACCTGTGAAAATCTGATAAGCTTCAAAATTACGTCCGTCCAATTTTACTTCTGCCGCAAAAACAGATGTAGTAAACATCATTGTCATAACCATTGCTAAAATAATTCCAATAGTTCTTTTAACTGTTTTCATATTATTTACCTCCTAGTATATGAAAAATTTATTACCCAAATAATTTAGAGTTAAAAAGTTGCCTCCTTTCTGAAGAGAAACTTTTTATATAAACCATAAGCGGCAATGCATAACAATATTAACCCTGTCGCTATGTATATAAATGCACCATTTCCACCTGTTTCAGGTAAAACTAAACCTTTTTCGTTAGGTATACCTACTGTATCTTCACCATCAAGACCACAGAATTGAATGTTAGCATCAAGAAGTTTTAACATTTGCAATTCTTCGTTAGTAAACTCTTCATCAGCAAAATAGAACCAATGAGGAGTATTAACACGGTTATATCCTTCCGGAGCACCTAACTCAGCAACGTAGTAAGCAATATCTTCCTTAAAAATTATACCCTTACGAACATCAGTTGAAAATGTATAATTACCATCGTCGCCAGTAGGTTCGCCTGTAGCTATTAATGTACCATCCTGTGTATAAAGTCCAAAAACAGCACCAGCAAGAGGCTCACTAGTATCAAGGTCGAATTTATGAATTGTTAATCCTCTACGCAAATATGACCAGCCTGATGCGAATGTAGTATTAAATACTACATCAGAACCTGGGAAACCATATATTGCTATTGCAATAGTTGCTTTATTAACAGTTCTTACTCTTGCAGCTATTCCCTCATCTGTTGTAGAAATAGCCTGTGCGTCATATTCAATAGTATATGTATAAGGTCCAAGAGCATTTTTTATTTCAGAATCTGCATTAAATTTATTATTCTTTAGAGTAATGTTTAATGTAGCAGTATAGGTTTCTCCCACCTGTTGATTTCCTGGAATATACTCAATCTCATAATCTCTGCCATATTCCAATTTTGGAACATCAGGATTTGAAGATGTTATAGTAAGTGTTCCTGGTATATAACCAACATTAGTCATTATATCCTGAATTAAAATTGTTTCATCAGGTTTCTTGTCACCATTTTGGTCAACATTAGAAAGATCTATTTTGCTTTCATTAACAACAATTTTGTATGTACCCATAAAGTGGTTATTTTTAGTAAACTTTTCAGGAAGTGTTTTTGTAATTAGCTTAGGGATTTCTAACTCAACTTCGCTAGTTAAATCAGTATCATCACTATCACTCAATGTCACAGTATTAACATACTTTGAACCAGCATAATCATTTAATAAATTCACATTATTTCCTGAAGCTCTTGGAATTTCGTTATTTTTATATTCAATTGTTACAGTAGCGTTATATTTTAGATTCCAACAAGTACACCAATCATCATAATATGCTTCGTACTCAGGTGAGAAATTATCGAACATACTATAACAGACATCACTATCCCAATGGTTACAAGTGGCCGAGATACATCTACATCTGTTAACTAAATAGAGTTTATCATCACTTGTATTTACATAAGCAATATTATCATCTGCCTTAGCATTAGTCAGCTCAGGAATAATTTGTTTGTTTTCAACAACCTCACCAAGAGCATTTTTTGAATTGTACACAATACTAAT
>JAXJTR010000026.1:0-14280 GCA_036309465.1 Acutalibacteraceae bacterium | reverse complement strand
ATCTAGAACAATACATTTAGGTTCCATAGCGATTATACCTGCAATTGCAACCCTTTGTTTTTGACCACCTGAAAGCTTATGAGGTGCGTGCTTGCGATATTCATACACATCTACAGCCTTTAAGGCATCATCAACACGCTTTCTTATTTCTTTAGGAGGTATTCCCAAATTTTCGGGGCCAAAAGCTACATCTTCTTCTACTATTGTTGCTACAAGCTGATTGTCTGGATTTTGCAATACCAAACCCACTCGACTGCGGATATCGTAAATATCGTCATCACTTTCTGCTTTTATTCCGTCTATGGTAACAGTGCCACTATTGGGAGTTAAAAGAACATTAAACAGCTTAGCCATAGTAGATTTGCCACAGCCATTATGACCTAATAACGCAACAAACTCACCCTCTTTTACTGAGAGTGAAATATTGTTAAGCACAGTATTTTCGTCATAAGAAAAGCTAACATTTTCTACTTTAATAAAATCTCCCAACAAAAGTACCTCCCTACAATAAAATATAATTCATTAAGCAATTATCTACATTAGATAGTGATTATTTTCTGCGAGTATCAAATATTAAAAATACACCAAGCACCATAAACAAAACAGCTAAAATAAACCCACAAGCTCTTCCTTCTGGTGCAATATCACTTGATAATCCCATAAACATACCAAGTGTCACTACAGCTCCACACACCAAAATAATAAATAAGTATTTTATTATTTTAGGAACTTTAACACTTTTAAGAACTGCTTCTAATATAGTTTCTAATATTTCGGATATTACATCTTCCATTATCTTTATGTCCTTATCTTATACTATAAATAAGTTTATTACATAGCTACTTCTTTGCCTTGCAATTTACTGCAAAGCAAAGAAGCTTAAACATTTATAGATTAATTATGTTTATTTACTTTTTCTGATTTTTGATATCCAATATATTCCAACACCCAAAAATAGCAAAGCCATTATAAGTCCAATTATTTTTCCTATAAGCATAGCAGTAACAGATATTGCTATATTTAAGCCAATCCAAATTAAAAATCCACATACCAAAGCAACAATTAAATATCTTATCATCTTTGGTATTCTATTACTGCTAACTAATAATTCTAGTATTTCTGATACAATTTCTTCCATAATTTTCTTAATCTCCTTTAATTTTAAATTAATCCCTTTGCCAAATTGCAGTAGAACCACATGGCAACACTAATCCACTGTTAGTAACAGGTAAGCCGATTTCGTCGGCTGTAACCTTACCGCCAAATTTAGGCACAAGAACAGTGCTTAACAAATATTGCATAACCGCAGGTGAAAGTCCTGTAGTATATGAATTAAGTACAAAAAATTCAGGATTTTTTGAAAGAACAGTTGAGCACAGCTCTACTAATGAAAATAGCTGTTCTTCAAGCTTCCAAACTTCACCATTTGGGCCTCTACCGTATGATGGTGGGTCCATAATAATTCCGTCGTACTTATTGCCTCGTCTTTGCTCACGCTGAACAAACTTAACGCAATCATCAACAAGCCAACGAACAGGTCTGTCTGAAAGCTTTGATACAGTGGCGTTTTCTTTTGCCCATTGCACCATACCTTTAGAAGCATCTACATGGCATACTCTTGCACCTGCATTTAAGCAAGCAAGAGTAGCACCACCTGTATAAGCAAACATATTAAGGACATTAAGCTCTTTTTTAGAATTGCGAATAATATTATCAACAAAGTCCCAGTTGGTAGCCTGTTCAGGAAAAACGCCTGTATGCTTAAAACCCATTGGCTTAATTTGGAATGTTATATTTTTGTTTTTTATTTGCCATACATTTGGAATTTTTTTGTATACTTCCCATTTACCACCGCCTGTTGATGAACGATGATAGCGAGCATGGGCTTGTTTCCATAAATAATGTGTTTTAGGGGTATTCCATATAATTTGTGGGTCAGGACGGATAAGAATAATATTATTCCACCTTTCAAGTCTTTCTCCACAAGAAGCATCTATAAGTTCGTAATCTTCCCAATTAGCTACTCGCACTTTTAATCCTCCGTTATTATAAATTATCCTAACTTAGCTTCAACCAGCTTTGCTGTTTCTTTAGCCAATATATCTATTTCAGAATAATCAGAACCCTCTAGCATAACTCTTACTAATGGCTCTGTGCCTGATTCTCTTACTATAATTCTTCCGTGACCTTCAAGCTGTTTTGCAACCTGAGCAATTTTAGCTTGAATATCTTCATCACTGTTAACTTTATTTTTGCCCTCTGGTGAGATTTTAACATTAATCATTACCTGTGGGAATCTCTCCATAACCTTTGCACATTCTGACAAAGTACAACCTTTACGTTTCATAAGGCTTAATAGCTGTGCGGCTGTTGTTTGACCGTCGCCTGTTGTGCAGTGATCTAAGAAAATTACGTGACCGCTTTGCTCGCCACCGATTGAATAGCCATTTTCAACCATTGACTCAAGAACGTATCTGTCGCCAACCTTAGTTGCTTCAAAATTAATACCGTTTTCCTCACAGAATTTAGCAAAGCCCATATTTGTTAGAATTGTGCCAACTGCTGTGTTGTTCTTTAAAAGACCACGCTCTTTAAGGTCTAGGGCACACATAGCAATAATAAAATCACCGTCTACCTCGTTACCGTTTTCGTCTACAGCCAAGCATCTGTCTGCATCACCATCAAATGCTATACCACAATCTAGGTTGTTAGCCTTTACATATTCAGCCAGTGCATCTATATGAGTTGAGCCACAGTCTTTATTTATATTAATTCCGTTAGGCTCAAAATGAGTCATATAACATTCTACACCCAATGCTTCGAAAATTTGCTTTGCTGTTCTTGATGATGAACCATTTGAGCAATCAAAAGCAACCTTTAAGCCTTGTGGTTTTTCTTGCACGGTTGAAACAACATGATTTATGTATTCCTGTACGCCTGTTTCTGATACAGTAACTTTACCTAATTTATCGTTATCTGCAAAAGCATAAGGCTTAACATTATCAAGTACAATAGCCTCGATTTCCTCTTCAAGACTATCAGGTAATTTAAAACCTGTACCACTAAATATTTTTATTCCGTTAAATTCAAATGGATTATGTGATGCTGAAATCATAATGCCTGCATCTGCGTTATACTTTTTAACCAACAATGCAACCGCAGGAGTTGGCACAACGCCTAATGTAATAACATCTGCACCAACTGAACATAAACCTGCTACAATAGCACCCTCTAGCATATCTGAGCTTAAACGAGTATCTTTACCAATAACAAAAACAGGTTTTTTATCACTTTGTTCAGTTAATACCATAGCGGCTGCTCTACCAATATTCATTGCAAGCTCGCAATTAAGCTCTTTGTTAGCTACTCCTCTTGCTCCGTCTGTTCCAAAAAGTCTTCCCATAATATATCTCCTCCAAAAAATAATACTTAATATATATGTACAGTAGAAAAATCTACCATCTGCTTTCTAATTTAAAATAATGTTATATCACCATTACACTGCTTATTGTCACAGTTACCAGGGTATTTATAACCTAAATGCAGGCAGGCTGTTTCGGTTACACATCTGCCCCTTGGGGTTCTGTTTAAAAAGCCTATTTGCATTAAATATGGCTCGTAAACATCTTCTATTGTTACTGCCTCTTCACCTATAGTTGCCGCAAGGGTTTCAACTCCAACAGGGCCACCACGATAATATTTTATCATAGCCTCTATCATTCGTCTGTCATTGGAATCTAAGCCCAGTTCATCTATTTCCATTCTTTCTAAAGCAGTTTGTGCTGTATCGCAAGTAATAACACCGTCGCTTATAACCTGTGCAAAGTCACGAACACGCTTTAGCAAACGGTTAGCTATTCGAGGCGTTCCACGAGAGCGAGAGGCTATTTCTAATGCACCATCAGTATCAATAGGCATTGAAAGTATATTGGCACTTCTGGTAACGATTTTTGCAAGCTCCTCAGGTGTATATAGTTCTAGTCTTAGAACAACACCAAAACGGTCACGCAAAGGTGCCGCAATTTGACCTGCACGAGTTGTTGCACCTACTAAAGTAAATTTAGGTAATGGAAGATGATATGATGCCGCCATTTGACCTTTGCCTGTGATTATGTCAATAGCAAAATCTTCCATTGCTGAATATAAAATTTCTTCTACCTGACGATTTAAACGGTGGATTTCATCTATGAATAATACATCACCATCGTTTAAATTAGTTAACAGAGCCGCTAAATCTCCTGGTTTTTCTATTGCAGGGCCTGAGGTTATACGCAAGCTAACACCCATTTCGTTGGCTATAATACCTGCAAGAGTAGTTTTTCCAAGCCCCGGAGGTCCATATAACAAAACATGGTCTAAAGTTTCTCTTCTTTGTACTGCCGCTTGAATGTAGATAGAAAGATTTTCTTTTACTTTTTCCTGTCCGATATAATCCTCTAGAGTTTTAGGGCGAAGTGGGTTATCAACTTCACCAAACTCATCTGGTAGCTCTTCAGGGTCTACTATTCGATTTTCAAAATCTATATTATCAAAATCCAATTATTAACCCTCCTATCTTCTTCCCATTTCTCTAAGGGTAGCACTGATTAATTTTTCTACAGGCTGTGTAGCGTCCATTTGCTGTAATATTGGCATAACCTCCTGTGATGTATAACCAAGAACCGACAAAGCCTCTACAGCTTTTGGTATATTGCCTGTTATTATTGTGGCTTTTGAAGTAACGTCTATTTTACCTGACGGTAACATATTATCAAATGCTTTTATTTTATCCTTTAAGTCCAGTATGATACGCTCGGCTTTCTTTTTGCCAACACCCTGTGCTTGAGATATAGCATTTGTATCTGATGTAGCAACTGCTAATACAAAGTTATCAGGAGTTAGAACAGATAGCACTGCAATTGCCATTTTTGCACCTACACCACTTACAGTAATTAAAAGCTTAAAGCAATCAAGCTCTTTGGAAGATGCAAAGCCGTAAAGCTCCATTGCATCTTCACGCACAACAAGGTGAGTATATACTTTGGCTTCGTTGTTAAGCTGTGGCAACTGCCCTTGAGTTGTTGCAGAGGTATAGCATAAATAACCCACCCCACCACACTCTATTACAACATAATTCTGTTCGGAGCGTATTAATTTACCTCTTAAACTGTAAAACATTAATTATATCTCCCTTGTGTGATAATTCTTCTTAAACCTGTACCCTGTGCCTGAATGTGGCACAACGCTATAGCTAAGGCATCGGCTGTATCGTCCGGCTTTGGCACACTTTCTAAATGTAAAAGTTTGCGTGTCATTTCCATTACCTGAGGTTTTTTAGCCTTGCCATATCCTGTTACTACAGTTTTAACTTGTAACGGAGTATATTC
Organism: Acutalibacteraceae bacterium; assembly: GCA_036309465.1. Taxonomy (GTDB): domain Bacteria; phylum Bacillota; class Clostridia; order Oscillospirales; family Acutalibacteraceae; genus CAG-964. Next base: position 8,914 of record JAXJTR010000026.1, on the reverse strand, counting down.
AAATATTGGCACATTTTTTTGCTGTGCAGCTAAAAGTATAACTCCCCTTGCCTGTGCAACATTAATTGCTGTTTTTTGGTTGTTTTGAAAATAAAGCTTTTCAATAGCTAAAGCGTCAGGCTTAGCTTTTTCTATAAGGCGATATGTGTTTGTGTAAATATATTCAAGTCTGCTATTAAAAGTCATATCCGCATCAGTTGTTATTGCACCAAAACCAAGTGGTTTGTATGTATTTCTTGCATAGCAAACTACACCCCAACCCACAATAGCATAGCCAGGGTCGATACCTAATACAACCATATTGCCTCCTTAATTGCAGTAATCTCAATATACAACACTTACCCATATTGATATTATATTATACCATATTCGGCAACCTTTAACAAGTATTACACAATGTTTTTATGCTATATTCATCAAAAACTAAAATACAGTTATTATTATTCTCCCAAATATTCTAAAATTCTATGTAGTAAGCTTTCAGAGAAAAGCATATTTTCAGGCATAATTTCTACATTGCTATTCAATGGTAAACCACATTCTCTACTAATACCAACAAGCTTATTAGGAGCAAGGGAGAAATCTGCAACATTAAGCATTGGGATATCAAATTCGCTGTCGCCTGCTGTTATTATTTTTTCAGCACCTAACATTTTTTGCAATCTTTTAACAGAATTACCCTTATTTAAAATCTTTGGCACTGCATATACTTTTACGCCATTGTAAAAAATATCAAGAATACTGGTGTCAAGTTGTGATTTAAGCATCTCTACAGTTTCCTTTGGGGTACTGCTTTTTGTAAAAACAAATAGTTCCCTTAAATTGCGAACCTCAAAGGTACGGTTAGGGTCATTTTCAAATAACTCCATAGATTTATTAAGCTGTTCTTGACTGTTGTCTACCATTTCTCTTGAGGTATTATACCACTCCATATTCTCAACACCATTTTCAAGCAAAACACCGCCATTACAAGCAAGTGCATATTTAAAAGTGCCTAAGCCTAAATCAATTCTGGAATACTGCTCTAGGGTTCGTGTAGTTGTTGGTACAATAAGAACTTTTTCATTTAGCTTTTGCAAAAGCTGAAATGTTTTTGGGGTGATAAAGGAAATTTCTCGCCCTTGGTAGATTTCTACATTTATTTTTTCCTTACCTATGTCCTGTTTATAGGAATATATTATTGTGTTGTCTAAATCAGTATTAAAAATTATCATTTGTTTTCTCCTAGCAATAGGCTTTATAAAAAATATTTATTGATAATTATTTAGTTAAAGGGTTTCACCCTTTAAAATCCCACAAAGGCTCTGCCTTAGAACCGCAAGCCTTTGAAAAGGCTTGACCTAAACTTTATACTAATATTTCAAATAGAACCAAAAATAATGGCTGTATGATACATTGTACCATACAGCCGTAAATTCATAAAGAATTATTTTTTATTTATAACCTTGTTAACTATAAATTTTCTGATTAAATCTACAGGTATCATTGTTAATGCTAATAGGATAACTGCTATCCAACCATTAATTCCAAATGGAACACAGCTGAACATCTTACCGATAAATTCAAATGGTGCAAAAGGAATTAATCCACAGTTTACAATACAGAACTGAATAGCAACAATAGCAAGAAGAACTCTTAAAAAGCCCTTATTTTCGTTTAGACCTTTGAAAATACCGAAACCATCGTCACGAACATTAAATCCGTTGAACAATGCACCTACTATAAACAGTACAAAATAACCTGTTAAGTGCTGAGCTGTACCTAACTCGCCTGCTGGGAATAGGTTTCTAAAGAATGGAACTATTAGATAGATAAAGCTGATAAGTGTCATCCAAGCACCCATTACACCAATTTGTGCCATCATCTTTTTACTTACAATGCTTTCATCTCTTCTACGTGGCTTTTCTTTCATATAACGCTTTAGTGCTGGCTCATTACCAAGCATAATAGCACCCAAACCGTCCATTACAAGGTTTACAAACAATAGGTGTGTAACCTTTAGAGGCTCTTCTACACCAAAGAATGGTGCAATAGCACTTACTATAACAGCAGCTACATTAATAACCAACTGGAACTTACAGAATTTTAGAATGTTATGGTAAATTGTTCTACCGTACCAAATAGCGTCCTTAATAGACTTAAAGTTGTCATCAAGGATAACAATTTTACCTGCTTCTTTAGCAGCTTCTGTACCACTACCCATAGCAAAGCCTACATCTGCTCTTTTTAGAGCTGGTGAGTCGTTAACACCGTCGCCAGTCATACCAACAACAAGGTTCATCTCTTGACATAGTCTTACCATTCTTGATTTGTCAGTAGGTAGTGCTCTTGCGATAACTCTAATGTTAGGAATAATCTTCTTAACCTCATCGTCAGACATTGCGTTAAGGTCTGCTGATGTTAGTGCAACCTCGTCATCACTCTGAATTAGACCTGCATCCTTAGCAATAGCCTTAGCAGTTTCAAGACGGTCACCTGTAATCATAACAACCTGAATACCTGCACTCTTAACCTGCTCGATAGCTTCCTTAGCTTCTGCACGAACATCATCACGAATACCAACTAAACCGATTAAAACAACATCATCGTTAATTGTATCTTCAACTAAATCTTTCTCTGAATAACCAAAAGCAAGTACACGCATAGCCTTTACAGCTAGATCGTCAATCTTCTTATTTAGCTTATCTAGGTCAAGTGGCTTAACATTACCGTCGGCATCTAAATACTTAGTAGCCTTAGCAAGAAGTCTTTCAGGTGCACCCTTATAGAAAGTTTTGCCAACGCTTTCGATTCTTGCCTGACTGAACTTAATTGTTGAGTTAAAGCCCTGTGAAGCTGTTACTACACAGCTTTTATCAGCCTGTAGTGTATTAAATGTATTTTCGCCAATAAACTTCATTAAAGCTTGGTCTGTAGCGTTACCACCAATTACACGGTGAGAAGCGTCAAACATTGAACGAGTATTTTTACCAATAGCAAGGTCCATATAACCCTTAACCATACTGTGCTTACTTAGCTCGTTCATAGGGATTGAGTTACCGTCAGCTGTAAAGAAATCTACAACTTCAAGCATACCCTTTGTAATTGTACCTGTTTTATCACTAAACAAAATATTAAGTGAACCAGCTGTTTCGATACCCTCTGCTTTTCTTACAAGTACGTTATGGTCAAGCATTTTACTTGTATTCTGCATAAGTACAAGAGAAATCATTAGAGGTAGACCCTCTGGAACAGCACATACTATAATTACAACTGCAAGAGTTACAGCCTCAACAATCTTATCAATAATTACATGTAATTCAGCTGCAAAAAATTCTGCAACACCGCCTGCTTGGATCATAAAATATCCTAAATAAAGCACTGCGATTACAATAGCACCAATGTAACCAAATGTAGAAATCTGCTTAGCAAGTTTAGCAAGCTTAACCTTTAGTGGTGAGTCTGGCTCGTCTTCTTGCATTTCTTCAGCCATTTTACCCATCATTGTTTTTAAACCAACCTTGCGAACATCTAGCACGCCTTCGCCGTCAAAAACAACAGCACCTCTAAATAGAGAGTGTTTATCTACAAAAGTATCACCTGTAATTTCGTCTGTTAACTGGAATGATTCAGGTGCTTCTTCCTTTTTACATTCTTCTGCCTCACCGTTAAGTGCTGAGTTATCAACTCTTAGTGAACCTGAAATTAAAATACCGTCGGCAGGAATTTTATCACCAGCCTGTAGAATAACCTTGTCACCAACAACAACATCATCTACATCAATAACAGTAACAACACCGTTACGATAAACCTTACACTGGTCTTTTTTGGTGCTGTCTTTAAGCTCACGATATTTTGTATCGCTTGCTACACCTGTTTTTGCAGATACAAATGCTACGATTAAAATAGCAACAATAGTACCTACTGGTTCATAGATGTCTGCATAACCAAAAGCAAACATAACCAACATTAATCCGGCAATAACCAATAATATTTTTATCATTGGGTCGCCAAAGGTAGCCAAGAACTCCTTTAAAAAGGTGGTAGGCTCTGAGTCAGGTATTTCGTTGGAGCCATATTTTTTTCTGGCTTCTTCAACCTGTTTGTCTGAAAGTCCGTTAAATTTCATTACTTCCTCCTAAAAAAGCTGTATACGCATTTCTAACAAAAAATTCATAACTTTTTATTAGATTTTGTATCATTTTAAAATGATTTATACGCAAAGAAAGAAGAAACTAAGAAATTTAGCTTCTCCTCTCTTTCATAACATTTTATACCATTTTCTTTTAAAATGCAAATAAAATAGATGTTATTTTATCAACAAACATTAGCATAGAAAGGTACAATAATTTGTTAAACAAAACGATTTACAAGGTCAGATAAACATGTATCCTGTGTGCCTTGACCGATAGCGTTGAATTTCCATTCGTTATTATGTCTGTAAATCTCGCCAAAAATCATAGCTGTTAAACCGCTATAATTATCTGTTAGATTATATCTAACCATTTCGCTACCTGTAGCACCGTTACAAATTCTTATATAAGCGTTTTGAATTAAACCAAATTCCTGTTTTCTCTCAACTGCTTGATAGATATTTACAACAAATACAATTTTATCATATTGTGCAGGAACTCTTGCTAAGTCAACAATGATCTGCTCATCATCACCAGTACCAGCACCTGTTAGGTTATCGCCCATATGCTGAACAGTACCAGACTGATGACGTAGATTACCAAAGTAAACAATGTCTTGCTTACCCATAATTCTGCCATTTTGTAATACTAAAGCTGAAGCATCACAGTCAATATCTTGTGGCTTTGGTGCAAACAAGCCCTTCTTTCTCTTAACTTCGTCCCAACCAAGACCAACTATAACTCTGGATAAACCAGGATTTTCTTTTGTAAGGCTAACTTTTTGACCTTTTTGTAAGCTAACTGCCATTTAACATAACCTCCTTATTTCTCAGTGATTGCCCACTTTGCACCCCAATTAAAGGCATTATCCATTGATTGGTGGTTTTCATAGAATTTAAAAATCTTTTTAGCTATAAAAGTGGTATCATCAACATTTTCAAGCATTATTAATGCACATATTTTATATGTAGTATTGTAGTCGTCCATTTCTACAACAATATCCTCAATACCAGGACATTCAATTGATACACTGGCATTAGTTTGTTGCCAGTTAATTGCACCCTTGTAAATATATGCGTATACTAATACTTTTTCGATTTCAGAAATATAACTACCATTAATTCTGATATTCTCGCCTGTTTCAACCTCGCCGGTAGTGTCGTCACCGTCTATATGAATATATGGTGATTTTTCAAATGAACCAAAACGCTCTCCAAGTGCTTGTAAAGAACCTGTTTCTCCATTTTTAAGTTTATACATACAACCAATATCAAGGTCCATTTTCTTTATTTCTTCATTTGAGAAATAATTATCATCTGATTCTAAAACACCCCAGTTTAATCTAACAGAAATAGTATCCAGAGGTGTGTCGCTATGTTTTGTTAAAAATACAGCTTCGCCGTCTTTAAGCTTGATTGCCATTAATTACTCTACCTCTACTCCGTAGTTACCGCATAGTGCAGCCAAACCGCCACTAAAGCCACTGCCTATAGCATTGAACTTCCACTCATCGCCATTCTTATATAGTTCACCGAAAACAGAAGCTGTTTCGATTGAGAAATCCTCACCAAGGTCGTATCTTAGAAGCTCTTCGCCTGTTGCCTCGTTGTAAATTCTGATAAATGAGTTGCTTACCTGACCAAAATTCTGCTTTCTTGTTTCTGCATCATAAATAGTAACAGTAAAAGCAATTCTTGTAACTGATGCTGGTAATGTAGATAGATTAATTTTAATCTGCTCGTCGTCACCGTCGCCTGCACCTGTTAGGTTATCACCTAAATGCTCAACGCTACCTGATGGGTCCTTTAGATTTCCATAGAATACGAAATAATCTGAAGAAGCAACCTTACCGCTGTCTGTTAGCAAGAATGCTGCTGCGTCAAGGTCGAAAGCTGAACCTGTATCGAATGCATTAACATCCCAACCAAGACCAACTACAACATTTGTTAAACCTGGATTATTTTTTGTTAAACTTACCTTTTGTCCTTTTGATAAACATACCGGCATAATAATTTACCTCCTAAAATTATATATCTATATCTCTATTAAGCCACTTGTATTCCATAATGTCCGCATAGTGCAGCTAAACCACCTTGGAAACCACTGCCTATTGCGTTAAACTTCCACTCGCCGTTGTATCTGTATAGCTCGCCTACAACAACTGCTGTTTCAATTGAGAAATCCTCACTTAGGTCGTATCTGATAAGCTCGTTGCCTGTTGTTTCATCAACTATTCTGATAAAAGCATTTGATACTTGACCAAAGTTTTGTCTTCTTGCATCTGCATCATAAATTGTTACAGTAAAGGCAATTCTTGAAACATTTTGAGGAATAGCTGTAAGGTCAACTAAAATCTGCTCGTCATCGCCCTCACCGTCACCTGTTAGGTTATCACCCATATGCTTCAAAGCACCTGAGCTGTGCTCTAAATTACCATAGAAAATAAACTCTTTTTCTGTTGGACATTTACCGTTTTCGCCTACCATAAATGCAGCTGCATCAAGGTCGAAATCAGCACCTGAATCGAAAGAATTTACGTCCCAACCTAAGCCTACCATAATTTTCTTTAGGCTTGGATTACCTTTTGTTAAATCTACTTTTTGTCCTTTTGATAGATTAATTGGCATTTTAAATTACCTCCTTAAATATAACCCTATTAACCATTCAAGCGAGGAGCCTGATATGATTTTTCAAATTCATTTTTGATAGCCTGTAGACGAACCTTATCGCCCTCACGCTGTTTCTTAGCCTCATCTTGAATTCTCTTAGTTTCATCAATACCACTAACGATTGTTCTCCAAGTAGTTTCAAGAGTTTCAATCTTAATTGAGCTTGTTGAAGCCATTCTAGCAATTAGCTTAGACTGCTCTGCACTGTTTCTTGCATTATTGATAAGCATTTCGTTTGTCTTTTCATCAAGAGCAGACATAGCCTCTGCCTGAATTTTCTGTCTTTTTAGCATAATAGCCTGTGCAAGAGCCTGCTTAAATATTGGCAATGTAATAATGAAGGCTGAGTTAATCTTTCTAACCAAGTTCATATTACTAAATTCCATTGTTTTAATCATTGGAATTGACTGCATTGCAACATTTTCAGCCATTCTCAAGTCTTGAGTTCTCTGCTCTAGCATAGCCTGTGCCTGCTGTAGGGTTTGAATCTCAAACTGGATTGAGTTATCGCCTGTTGACTCCATTTCAGCCTGACGAACTGCAATATAATCTGCAATCTCTTTGCAACCCTGCTCACCTGCAAGTATATACTTAACAAGCTCGTGATAATAGCCAACATTAGCGTCAAACATATCACCAAGATTACGATTTGAGCGTTTGATTTCTTCCTCGTACTGTCTTAGCTGAACATATATTTTATCTATTTCTTCACCCATTGTGTGATATTTATTTAATAGCTTTTCAAGCTTCTTTCTTAGGTTACCAAAAGCCTTTTCAAACAAACCTGGCTTCTCGTTAAATTCCTCAGGGTCAAACTCTGACATAACCTTTGCCAAAATTGTTAAAAGTTCGCTTGATTCATCTAGCTGTGCTAAATTAACATTATTTAGAACGATATCTGATGCTTTTGAAATTTCATCTGCTGCACTTGCACCAAAAGTAACAATTGTTTCTAGATTATTTACCTCGATTGTGCTTACTAGTGCGTCTACTTCTTGAGAATTAACAAGTTCTGCATTAAGCTGTTCTCTGTCTGCAACAATATCATAGTTTTTTACTTCTTGAATTTCTGTAGATGTGTTTGCTACTGATGAAGAAGTTGGAATGATTGTTTGTGACTGATTATTACCCTGTGCAGCTTTGCTAAAATCTAATCCCATTTTTTAACTACCTCTCTTAAAAAATTTTCTTCTCCAGCTACCGCTTTCCGGTTCATCCTTAGTAGCATTGATTTTTCTAAAATCAGGTACTCTAAGGTCATAAACATACTCGCCTAGCTGATGTTCTTCTACAATTTGCTTTGTAAAATTCTTCTCAACAGATTGATAACCTGTTGGTACAAAAATTACTATATCAAATCCTATCAGATTTAAAAATGCAAGCATAATTGAATCTTCAACAGGAATTTGTGCCTCTGTTGTATAAATATATACAAGTTTTGGGTTTCTTTTGGTAAAGTCGAAGTTTTGTATTAGTCTTAATATATCTCTATCCATATTAAGCACTAGAGATACAATGTTATACTCCATACCATTTTCAAAAGTACCCCTTATTATTTTGCTATCTATTAGCATTTGAAGCTTACTTAAAATATAATCTTGAGTTTCTTCACGTAAATAGCTGTACTGATATGCCCTATGAGATTTAATTGCGTTAAACTGAACTTTACCATTACGGAAAAACTCGGCAACAAATTGTCGCATTGGATTATTTTGCTGTCGGCTTACAAAAGGAATATTGCCTACTACGTAGGTTTCCTGTGTAAACAAACGCTTCATATCAGCCCAATATTTATTTACATCTCTATTTTTAACGCCACATACCTTTGCAAAAATTGCTGGTACAGTAACAGACTCTGCTGTAGTGCTGAAGCCTGTACGATATTTTAAATCCTGTGGCCACAATATATCTATTTCTTCATAGCTTGTTTTTAATGTAACTGCTGTAGCTTTACCATACTGACGGTTACGATAGATACCTGTTTCGTTATACATAATAGAGTCAAGTTCTCGCTCTGCATTATATGCAGCTGTTGCCATTTGTAAAACTGCACTTTCCTGTGGAAATTGAGTAAGATGTAGTGTATCGTTATAATTAATTTCATATAACATTTTATCGGTTAAGCAACAGCGT
>JAXJTR010000025.1:0-9138 GCA_036309465.1 Acutalibacteraceae bacterium | reverse complement strand
TTTGGTGGAGATGAGGGGAATCGAACCCCTGTCCAAAAGCCATTTACCAAGGCTTTCTACGAGTGTAGTTAATGTTTTAGGATTCCCCACACACTACGCCCATTAACAGGCTGAGTGCTTCGGTAGTCTTTATTGCATGACAAAGCCCAAGACATTACTTTGTTCACGTTCACCACTAGTCGACGCCACTTGTAAAACCGTGGTACTTTTTACAGTGACGAGCTGCAACTTAGGCAGCTAGAGCAACGTTATTGTTGTCGTTTATTATTTAAAAGTTACGGATTTTATAGTGGTTCCGCACCACTACTCGCTTACCAAGGCTCACAACCCCTGTCGAAGCCTTTACATCCCCATATTTAATAATAAATATGTTCTATAAACAAATTATACTGCAATTAGTATATTATATCAATAGAAAAAATAATGTTAAATAATCTGTAAATATAACTTAATTACAATTTATCTAAATTGCTCTTTAAGATGTCGCTCTATATTTCTTTTTGCATCTTTTGCGGCAATATCAGCACGCTTATCGTATAGTTTTTTACCCTTACACAATCCTACCTGCATTTTAACTCTAGAACCTTTAAAATATAATGAAACAGGTATAAGAGAATATCCCTCTTGCTTAATAAGACCAAATAATCGCATAATTTCACGCTTGTGCATTAACAGCTTGCGAACTCTCATAGGGTCTTTGTTAAATATATTGCCTTGTTCATAAGGACTTATGTGCATACCATTGACAAAAATCTCACCGTCTACAATAGAGCACCAAGAATCCTTTAGGTTTACTCTGCCGGCACGTAAGGACTTAACCTCTGTACCAACTAACTCTATTCCTGCTTCCATACTTTCTATAATAAAATAGTCATGATGAGCTTTTTTGTTTTGTGCTATTGTTCTTGAGTCTGTTTTAGCCATAGGTTTTGTCCTCCTTTTTAGATATGATAAAGTATATCTCTTTTCAGAAAATTCTACAGGTATACTGTATATTATAGAACAGGGTTGCAATAAATATACAACCCTGTTTAAATTTTATTCTATTCTTAAATGCTAAAAAATAAAATTTGTAGTAAACCTTTTTAAAGGCTTGCAATTTAAAATTATCTATACAGCATTTACTATAGAGCCTATTTTTTGTAACAATACATTAACTGTGATATTACAATTCGCTTCTGCCTTCTAAAGCTCTAAGCAATGTAACCTCGTCAGCATATTCCAAATCGCCACCAACAGGTATACCATAAGCTAAACGTGTAACCTTTATGCCTAATGGTTTTAATAGCTTACTTATGTACATAGATGTGGTTTCACCCTCTACTGTAGGGTTGGTAGCCATTATAACCTCAGAAATTTCTACACCTTGAATACGCTTTAACAGCTCTTTTATTGTAAGCTGTTCAGGGCCTATGCCACTTAAAGGGGACATTGCACCGTGCAATACGTGGTATACACCATTGTACTCCTGTGTGCGTTCCATAGCAACAACATCTCGTGGGTCTTCTACAATACAAATTGTAGAGTGGTCACGCTTTGTGTTCTCGCAAATAGGGCATTTTTCTTTGTCGGTAAGATTGCAACAATCGCTACAATAATGTATATTTTCGTGAGCTGCCATAATCGCTTGTGAAAACTCCATAGCTCTTTCTTTTGGCATTTTTAAAACATAATAGGCAAGACGCTGTGCTGTTTTAGAGCCTATACCAGGTAGTCTTTCAAATTGCTCTGCAAGCTTAGCTAAAGGGGCAACATTATAAGAAGCCATTATTAGAACAATCCTGGAATATTTAGACCGCCAGAAATTTTCTCCATAGTCTGAGCCTTATCTTCAGCAGCCTGTCTTAGAGCCTCGTTAGAAGCAGCCATAATTAGGTCGCTTAGCATTTCGATATCTTCAGGGTCTACAACCTCAGGCTTAATGTTAATAGCCTTTAGCTCCATTTTACCTGTAACAACTACATCTACTGCACCGCCACCAGCTGTTGCTGAGTACTCTTTTTCTTCAAGCTCTGTGCTTGCTACGTCCATTTCCTCCTGCATTTTCTGTGCCTGCTTAGCTATCTGCTGTAGATTCTGTGGGCCACCACCCATACCTCTTGGAATTCTTGCTTTCATAAATTTATTCTTCCTTTCAAATTTAATCTTCCTCAACGGTTATTCCTGCTTGTTTTGCCTTATCTATAAGCTGTGCAACAGGGTCTTGCTGTTGAGATTTCTGTTCAAGCTTTTTGTAAGGCCCCAGTTTATACATTCTTCCTGTAACCTCTTGCACAGCGTTTCGCATTTTTTCACGATGCTCAGGCTGTTTTAAAAGCTTAAACGCTAATTCGCTTTGTGAGTCTATCAGTATGTAATCACCGCTGATAAACGCTTTTGTATTTTTAAATGAAGTTGCAATAGATTTTCCGTGCACCTTTAGTGCATCTAAAACCTCTTGCCAGTCCTCCATAGGAACTGCATTTTTTACAATGGTGTCATAATCGGTATTAACCTGACTTGCTATTGCTTTAGCCTGTGGCTTTATATTGTCTGATTCAACATTAGTAACAGGCTGATAGTTAGATACTTTTCCGTTAGCCTGTTGTGTAACATTATTATTGGAGTTAACAATACTTTCAGATGAATTTTTACTTACTTCCGTAGATGTAGTTTGTTGTACTGTAACACCATTTTTAAGTTGTCTTTCTAACTTTGCAATACGAGCAAGCAAAGCCTGCACAGAGGTATCAAGCTGTGGAGATGTTAGCTTAATAAGTGACATCTCAACTTCGGTACGACTGTTGCTACCTCTAAAAATTCTATCGTAGCTTCCTTGTAAAATATCCATTACATAAATAATATTTTCCAAAGTAAACTGTTCTGCTTGCGACTTTGCACGAGATTTTTCTTGTGCTGATAAAATAACAAGTGACTCTGCATTTTTCATAGTTTTTATAAGCATTAAATTCCTAAAATGGTCAATAAGCTCCTCGCAAAGTCTGCCCATATTTTTGCTTTCAGAATGTAGCTTTTCAACTATATTTAAAGCCTTTTCAGTTGCTTTGTTAATAATGCTGTCGGTTATATCAAAAAGATGCTCTCTTCCCGCAAGTCCTGCTGTAGTGTGTACAAGCTCGGCAGTAATATTTTTACTAACCCCTATACATCTATCAAGCAATGATAAGGCATCACGCAAAGCACCGTCAGAAACTGATGCTATCAGCAAAGCTGCGTCATTATCAAGCTGTACATTTTCATTTTCAGCAACAAGCATAAGCCTGTCGGCTATATCTTGGGAAGCTATACGATGAAAATCAAATCTTTGACAACGAGATAATATAGTTGCAGGCAGTTTATGAACTTCTGTTGTAGCTAAAATAAATACAACGTGAGCAGGGGGTTCTTCAAGAGTTTTCAGCAAAGCATTAAAGGCACCAGCCGATAGCATATGCACCTCATCTATTATATAAACCCTATACTTAGCTTTTGTAGGAGAGAACCCTGCTTCTTCTATTATTGTTCTTATATTATCTACACCATTGTTGCTGGCTGCGTCAATCTCTGCAATGTCCATAACAGAGCCATTGTCAATACCCTTGCAAATTTCACATTCGCAACAAGGGTCACCATCTTTAGGATTAAGACAATTAACAGCCTTAGCCATAATTTTTGCACAGGTAGTTTTTCCTGTGCCTCGTGAGCCTGTAAAAAGATATGCGTGGTTAATTCTACCGGATTTTAACTCGTTTTTTAATGTAACAGTAACCTGTGGCTGACCTGAAACATCTTCAAAAAATTGTGGTCGCCATTTACGGTATAAAACCTGATACATCACACGCTACCTCCTGTTTAACCTATTTTAGATAAGACAAAAAATAAGCCCACTAAAAAATAAAAGAGCAAGACAGACGGCTCACTCCTGTGCAAATGCGAACGACAGACTTACTGTATCGCATCAAGAAATCTGCTTAATGCTGCTCGGTTCCCCGCCTGACATGGTTCACAGCACCCAATCGTACAGGGCCTGTCGTTCACATTTACATAGGATATAATCTGACTTGCTCAGTAACCGCCAAATGCGATTGTGCTTTAATTATACTATACTGTACTCTAAAAATCAAGGTTTTTTGTATATTTTTTATAGAGTTCTACCACAGTTTATATTTCATATAAAATTTGTAATAACATAGTTAATTAAACTTACTTTTACACACCTAATAACACCTCTTGCCTACTAAAAAACACCTGTTACAGAAAAAACAATGACAAATTCAGTTTGCTGTTTTATAATATAGACAGTTCTTAAGAACAAAAGCAAGGAGGTTAGAAATTTTGAAAATAACACTTGAACCCACAAACATTGATGAAACCGAGTTAATTATAAGAGGTGATTTATCAAGCAAAGAGGTTGAAGACCTATTAAACTTTTTGAGAAACAAGACTACAAGTAAAAAGCTGTTTTTATACAAAGATGACGAGCACTATTTGGTTGATGTTTCAGATGTAGTTTATTTAGAGGCAAGTAACAATAAAATTTCTGTTTTCACACAAAACGATGCTTACGAAACAAAACAGAAGCTATATGAATTAAAGGAATTATTATCAACCTTTACATTTGCACAAATCAATAAAAGCACCCTTGTTAATATTGACTATGTAAAATCAGTTCAGGCGGAATTTAGCGGTAATTACACATTAAGACTAAAAAACAAAAAAGAAATCTTAACTATTTCAAGAAAATATTTCAAAGAATTTAAGTCAAAAATTTAAGGAGGACACTATAATGAAAAACAAAATTAAGGAACTAATTATTTTTATTTTAACCGGTATTGGTATGGGTATATGTACAACTTTGATATGTATGTCTTTGCTTGGTGAATATAACGAAACTGTAAAAGAGATAATTATTTGGACAGTTGCATCTGGCTGTATTGGAGCACTTACTTATTGCTATACAAATCTAAATATTAATTTTCTTCTATCAACAATTTTGCATTGTATCGGCAGTTTTATAGTAGCGGTAACAGCTAGTGCGTTATGCGGTTATGGTAATGGTCTACTTTCAGTAATACTAAGTATAGCTCCTGTATTCTTAATAGTATATATTGTATTGTATATTATTGGATTTGCAATTATGAAATCAGAAGTTAAAAAAGTAAACGAAGAATTAAATAAAAAGGCATAAGTGCAAAAAGGACTGTTTGATTTCTCAAACAGTCCTTAAATAATCAATTAATATTGAAAGAAGTTATAGATTATTCGTTGATAGCTGTAACAACGCCTGAACCTACTGTTCTACCACCCTCACGGATAGCGAATCTTAGACCCTCTTCAATAGCGATTGGTGTGATTAGCTCAACGTCCATAACAACGTTATCACCAGGCATACACATCTCTGTGCCCTCTGGTAGGTTAATAACACCTGTAACGTCTGTTGTTCTGAAGTAGAACTGTGGACGGTAGTTGTTAAAGAATGGAGTATGACGACCACCCTCGTCCTTTGTTAGAACGTAAACCTGACCACGGAACTTTGTGTGTGGCTTAATTGAACCTGGAGCAGCTAGAACCTGACCTCTCTCGATTCTGTTCTCTGAACACCACGAAGTAGAGCACCGATGTTGTCACCAGCCTCAGCGTAGTCTAGAATCTTTCTGAACATTTCGATACCTGTAACTACAACTTTTCTGATGTCCTCTGTTAGACCAACGATTTCGATTTCTTCGTTTGTCTTTAGCTGACCTCTCTCAACTCTACCAGTAGCAACAGTACCACGACCTGTGATTGTGAATACGTCCTCTACAGGCATTAGGAATGGTAGGTCTGCCTTACGCTCTGGTGTTGGGATAAACTCGTCAACAGCAGCCATTAGCTCGTGGATACAAGCGTACTCAGGAGCATCTGAGTTCTTAGCCTCTGAAGATAGAGCTAGGTAAGCTGAACCTCTGATGATTGGTGTATCATCGCCTGGGAACTCATACTCGTTTAGTAGCTCACGAATTTCCATCTCAACTAGGTCTAGAAGCTCTTCGTCATCAACCTGGTCAACCTTGTTCATGAATACAACGATGTATGGAACGCCAACCTGACGAGATAGTAGAATGTGCTCTCTTGTCTGTGGCATAGGACCATCAGCTGAAGATACAACTAGGATACCGCCGTCCATCTGAGCAGCACCTGTGATCATGTTCTTAACGTAGTCAGCATGGCCTGGGCAGTCAACGTGAGCGTAGTGACGGTTAGCTGTCTCGTACTCAACGTGAGCTGTGTTAATTGTGATACCACGCTCTCTCTCTTCTGGAGCCTTATCGATGTTAGCGTAATCAACGAAATCAGCGTCACCCTCTAGGTTTAGAACCTTTGTGATAGCAGCTGTAAGAGTTGTCTTACCATGGTCAACGTGACCGATTGTACCAATGTTTACGTGTGGTTTATTTCTTTCAAATTTTTCCTTTGCCATTGGAATTGCCTCCTTTAATAAAAAATTTAGGTATAATATCCTTAACCCCTATTTTACCAACTTTGTTGTTAAAATGCAAGGGTTAAGGCTAATTTATAATTAAAATTTTATGAAGTTTTTGTAAAAATGCTAATAAGAATTAGTCTTCTTTGCTATTTCTTTTAGCCATAATCTCGTCGCCAACAGACTTTGGAACCTCTGCATAGTGGCTTGGCTCCATTACATACTGACCACGACCCTGTGTGTTTGAACGCATATCTGTTGCGTAACCAAACATCTCAGATAGAGGAACATTAGAGTTAATTCTCTGTGCACCGTTCTCTGCTTCCATACCTAGAATCATACCACGACGAGAGTTTAGGTCGCCGATAACATCACCCATGTACTCCTCAGGAACGATAACAGTAACCTTCATAATAGGCTCCATAAGAACAGGGCTAGCCTTTTTCATAGCCTCTTTGAATGCCATAGAACCGGCAATCTTAAATGCCATTTCAGATGAGTCAACCTCGTGGTATGAACCATCATATAGTGTAACCTTACAGTCAACAACGTTGTAACCTGCAAGAACACCGCTTAGCATAGCACCCTGAATACCAGCGTCAACAGCAGGAATGTACTCCTTAGGAATAGCACCACCAACAATGCTGTTAACAAACTCGTAGCCCTTGCCTGGGTTTGGCTCAACCTTAATCTTAACGTGACCGTATTGACCCTTACCACCAGACTGTCTAGCGTACTTCTGGTCAACATTAGCCTCGGCACGGATTGTCTCTTTATAAGCAACCTGTGGAGCACCAACGTTAGCCTCTACCCTAAATTCTCTTAGTAGACGGTCAATGATGATTTCTAGGTGAAGCTCACCCATACCAGCGATAATTGTCTGGCCTGTTTCTTCGTCTGTATAAGCCTTGAATGTTGGGTCCTCTTCTGCAAGTTTTGCAAGAGCAATACCCATTTTCTCCTGACCAGCCTTTGTCTTTGGCTCGATAGCAACTCTGATAACTGGCTCTGGGAATTCCATAGACTCTAGAATTACAGGGCTCTTCTCGTCACAAAGTGTATCACCTGTTGTTGTAGACTTTAGACCGATAGCAGCAGCGATATCACCTGCGTAGCAAGTATCAATATCTTTTCTATCGTTAGCGTGCATCTGTACAATTCTACCAACACGCTCGTTTGTATCCTTAGTTGAGTTATAAACAGTAGTACCCTTGTCGATGCTACCTGAATAAACTCTGAAGAAACATAGCTTACCAACAAATGGGTCTGTAGCAATCTTAAATGCTAGAGCTGAGAATGGCTCGCTGTCTGATGCGATTCTGCAAGTTTCTTCGTCTGTATCTGGGTTTACACCCTTAATAGCTGGGATATCTGTTGGAGCTGGCATATAGTCAACGATAGCGTCAAGAAGTAGCTGTACACCCTTGTTACGGTATGATGTACCACAGCAGATTGGAACCATCTCGTTAGCAATTGTAGACTTACGAATCTGTGTTCTAATCTCAGCCTCTGTTAGCTCTTCACCGCTAAAGTACTTGTCCATTAGCTCGTCGTCAAGCTCAGCAACACGCTCGATTAGCTCGTCGTGATACTTCTGAGCAAGCTCTTTCATATCCTCTGGGATTTCTTCCTCACGAACATCTTTACCAAGGTCATCATAATAAACCTCAGCCTTCATCTTGATAAGGTCGATAATACCCTTAAAATCTTCCTCAGAACCGATTGGTAACTGAATTGGAACAGCATTACACTTTAGTCTGTCCTTAACCATCTGTACTACTCTGTAAAAGTCAGCACCCATAATATCCATCTTGTTAACATAGATCATTCTAGGTACCTTGTAGTTATCAGCCTGTCTCCATACTGTTTCAGACTGAGGCTCTACACCACCCTTAGCACACATAACTGTTACAGAACCGTCAAGAACTCTTAGTGAACGCTCAACTTCTACTGTAAAGTCAACGTGACCAGGTGTATCAATGATGTTAATTCTAACATCGTTATTCTTTCTGTCTTTCCAGAAGCATGTTGTAGCGGCAGATGTAATTGTAATACCTCTTTCCTGCTCCTGTACCATCCAGTCCATAGTCGCACCACCATCATGTGTTTCGCCTATTTTGTGGTTGATACCTGTGTAGAACAGGATACGCTCTGTTGTAGTAGTTTTACCGGCATCAATATGAGCCATGATACCGATGTTTCTTGTTTGTTCAAGAGATACCTGTCTAGCCATAATAGCCTCCTTAAATAATTACCATCTGTAATGTGCGAAAGCCTTGTTTGCTTCTGCCATTCTGTGTGTTTCGTCACGCTTCTTAGCAGCACCACCAACACCGTTGATAGCATCTAGGATTTCTCCTGCTAGTCTTTCCTTCATTGTTCTTTCTGAACGAAGTCTTGAATAGTTTGATAACCATCTTAGGCCTAGTGTCTGTCTTCTCTCAGGACGAACCTCCATTGGCACCTGGTAAGTAGCACCACCTACACGGCGAGCCTTAACCTCTAGTACAGGCATTACATTTTCCATAGCCTGATCAAAAGCCTCAAGTGGGTCATTTCCTGTCTTTTCTTTAATGATATCGAATGCACCGTAAACAATTTTCTGAGCAACACCCTTCTTACCATCATACATAATGTTGTTGATAAGCTTTGTAACCAACTTGGAGTTGTACAAAGGATCGGGCAATACATCTCTC
>JAXJTR010000024.1:0-23322 GCA_036309465.1 Acutalibacteraceae bacterium | reverse complement strand
CTCTGTTGGAGCTGGTGTTGGAGCAGCTGTTGGAGCCTCTGTTGGAGCTGGTGTTGGAGCTGGTGTTGGAGCAGCTGTTGGAGCAGCTGTTGGAGCCTCTGTTTCTGGCTCTGTTGGTGTTTCTAGCTCAACATGACCAACCTTCTTTAGAGTTGTTGTCTGCTCAACATCATCACCTGTGATATTATCAAGGAATGTATCTAATACCTCAGTTAACAATGAATACATATAACACTCTGTTGCCTCTGTAACAAGCATTTTAAAAGTAATAAACTCATAACCTGCTGAAACATCAATACCGTCTAGCTGTGGGTTAGATAGTATGTAAGAAACCTGATCCATCTCTGCATTAGAATTTACATCCCACTTAGCGTTGTCCTTAGTATAAGCCTTCATAGGTCTTAGAGGACAAGTTAGGTCAGAACCATAATCACCTGTGTTTACTGTGTAGTATGAGCCTTTACCATTGCTAACATACTGACCTGTTGCGGAGTCGTAGCTCGCATCTGTAAGAACAGTTGTGTTATTCTTAGTGTCAGTATATGTTTGGAAAGCCTCAGCAGATGTAGGATCTGCTGATACCTGGTTCATAAAAATTGAACCCTGAGCGATAGAAATAGCATCGTAAGCATTTGATGATAGCTTCATTGTTACTTCTACAACGTCGCCAACTTCAAATTCAAAACTGCCACGATTAACGCCCTTACCGGCTAGGTTGCTAAAATCACCATTCATTGGGTCTGCTTGAGCACCATTGAAATCAATTAGGTGAATAGTAGCTTTATTGCCGGCTGCTGTTGCTGTTGCAGGAATACCCACACAGCACATTGCCACTACTAGCATTACTGATAGTAGTACGCTGACAATTTTTTTCATTGGATTTCTCCTCCTTAAAGAATATTAAAAAAGGCTAGAATGCCTAATTTACAGGGTTCATTATACTACAAAGTATTTTTCACTTCAACCTAATTGAAATATTTCTATTTTCGCTAAAATAAATTTTACAGTTAGGACAATTTAATTATTATTTTTTGTGCAACATTGCCGTTATAAATTACCATAAAAACCCTAAAAAACACCATTACATAGCTATATATGTAATGGTGCTTTTTTAAATTTTGTTATATGACATTAATTGTTATTTTTTGATTTTACCTTTTTTAAATATACTACTGCTACTACACCAACAACTACTACAGCAACACCTAAGATTATAAATATAGGCACATTGTTAGTATCTGCTGGCTTAGGTTGGCTACTTTCAATTTTTGGAATATCAACAGGATTTCCGCTTGCATCTTTAAGGTCATCATAGTTATTTGGATCTACTATTTCCCCTTGAAACTCGCCCTTGCTAATTTTTTCGGTAATCTGATATTCAGAAGCATTTAACTCTGTTAAATCGTTATCATATATTTCGTCTAATTTTATAGAGATGTTGCTATCCACTGAGCTCTTTATTTTAAATGATACTGAAATTAACACCTTAGCATTTGAAAAATCAAAACCGTTAGTATCTATACCGGCAAAACGAACAGAACCGGGATTGTCATAATTTGCAGCTGTTAAACCAAGGTTAGGAACATTTACAGACTCTCCTATAATTTCAAGAGCTGAAGCATCATAAGTAAGGGTAGCATTTATACCACCACATATTTTTCCACACTTTAGCTCTGCCACATAGGTTACAGTGTCGTTATGCTCAAATTGTATACCATTAATGTTAACTATATTTTTAGCACCTGCACCAATTGTAAACATACATATCATAGTAAGTAGCACAGTGCATATTATAGTAAGCTTTTGTAATTTTACTAAATGTTTTTTCATAAATTCTCCTTTGTGTCATCATCTGAATTTGACCAGCTATTATCCGATTTTTCTTTTTTTAGTGCCAATGCAACTATATTTAATGTATTTGATATAAATGCCAGTGCACTAACCATTATAACTATCAAAACATCTTTTATACTTTCTGTTGGTAGCAAAAGAATAATGACTATTGCCAATAATGTAGATATCACTAAAATACATATCATTATATTTTCAAATCGCTTGTTTTCTTTTTGGATATCTTCTAACACTGTAGCTAAGTTTTCATCTGCTTTGTCTCTGAAATCCTCTACAGAAACATACTCACCAGCTAAAATTTCGTTAATGCTTATTTTATAAAAATCACTAAGCAAAACTAAACAATCCACCGGTGGCATATAATTTCCGTTTTCCCACCTTGACACAGTTTTATTGGTTACACCTATTATATCACCTAATTGCTCCTGTGTCATATTTTTTTCATTTCTAAGTTGCTTTAAAAACTTGCCTACTTTCTTTGTATCCATTAAGATACCTCCTTGTTATTCTGATACCTCTACCATATCAGCAACAGTGCTTAAAATCTTTACCACAAACAGCGATAATCCCACAATAATGGGGATTTACCACAAATAGCGACATCTATATATGCCCCTATAAGACGAATATTTATAGGGGGCACAATTTTTTTAGCAAGCACTTCTATACGTATTTACTAAATTTATTCTTTTAAGAAATCGTAAATCCTTTTATTAAAGTCTTTCGCTTCTTCGTAAGCAGAATGACCTAAGTTTTCATACATATAAAGTTTGCAATTGAGTTTCTGTGCTATCTCCTGTGAAGCTTCTCCGCTAAGCACCATATCTTCTTTTCCACCAATTACAAATACAGGACATTGAATTTTTTCTAATTCTTCATAAGCATTACAAGTAAGACACGCTTTTGTAAGAATAATAAAGCGTTGTGCATCTTTTGGCTTTTGCCAAATAGTTAGCAATGGCATAAATGGTTTATATCGTTTTACATATTCCTTAGAATACATTTTGTCTGCCATATCTAAAACAAGTTGTTTGAAATTTTCTTGCTCTGTTAACTTAATCCAATTTTTAACTACTGCTTCAACTGTATTATTATTTTTAGAAAGTGTCACACCTAAAACAAGCTTAGTAACCAAATCTGGTCTATTAATCGCTAAGCACTGTGCAATCATACCACCTTGAGATATTCCAAACACAGGTGCGTTTTTTATCCCCAAATTATCCATAGCATTAGCTATATCTAAAGCCATATCATTTACAGTTATGCCTTCAAAAATATTTTGCCTACGGTCGAACATATACACCCTATAATCTTTTGCAAAAATACGATACATATAGGCTACCAATAAAGATGAGCCTTTTATGTTACGAGTGCTAAGGCCTTGTATTAAAATCAATGGCTTTGTTCCATTGCCAAAGGTTATGTAATCCATTTGAACATCTTGAAGAATTAATTTATGTTCTTTTGCATTGTAAATCATAAATTTACCTCACATAACTTGTATTTAATAAATCAGCTTTATTATGGACGACTTATTTCATAATACTTAACTTCACACAATTCATCAGAACCAAATTTCTTTAACGCCATACGATTTCTCACATAGGTCATTCCGCATTTTTCCATAACCTTACCAGAGGCAGGATTATCTATTGCGTGGCAAGCACTTATTTTTTCAAAACCACAGTTAAATAGCTCTTCAATTACCGCTTTTACAGCTTCGGTCACTATTCCTTTTCCCCAATAGTCGTATGCTAACACATAGCCTATTTCATTATCATCAACTAAGTCAATAGCACCAATAGGCTCGTCATTTTCTTTTAATGTAATTGCCCAACAATACTCTGCATTAATGCAACACATTTTTAAGTAACCTACTGTATCTTCTACACTTTTATGAGGATACCAACGACAGTATTTTGCAACACGCTCATCATAAGTCCAATTTTTATACACAGCCTGTGCGTCCTCCTCTTTGAAAGGTCGAAGAACAAGTCTGTTTGTATACAATGTACTCATAAAAATACCTCCTATTATTTTAATAAACTAGATTCTATTTCAAATATCGAGGAAAGTTAACTAAAATTTGAGTCAAGCATTTTTAAAAGATTGCGGTTCAAAGGCAAAGCCTTTGTGGGATTTGTTAAAGCGAAAACCTTTAACAAAATAATAACCCAAAATTCTTTCCCCACATTTGAAATAGAACCAGCTAAATAATTGCAAATGGCAGACACCACTATTGTAGTGTCTGCCACAAATTAAGCTAAATTATAATTACTTAGATTAATAAATCAACCTGCAACAGTCTTACAAGCATCATTCTATCACTTAGGTCGTACTTGCCACTACCGTCAAGGTCACCTACTGTTAGCTGATACTCGTTTGGAGTTGACTTAGAGCTGTAAATAGCCATCCAAGCTGATAGGTCAGCCTTTGTGATATAGCCATCACCGTTTACATCACCCATTAGTACATCAGGATCTGCTGTTGTTGTAACATTTACCTTATGAGCAAACTTAGCACCGTCTTTAGCCTGATATGTACTCTCGTCTACATATACAACATCTAGATCTTCGTTTGTTAGCTCTCTCATTCTGTAAGAGATTGAACCCTTACCGTCTTTCTTAGCAACAAGCTGAATACAAACAAGCTTTGTTGTTTTTCCTTCTAGGTCACAACCGCCAAGAGCGATATCAGTAAAGCTTGCTTCACCGTCAACCTCGAAGTTACACTGAGCCATAGTACCACCTGGTAGCTTAACAGCTGTTGTTGAGTTGCCAAGAGCATAATCTACAGCAGCGTTACCTACTGCAAACATATTGCCATCAGCAAATGTCTTACTTACTTCAAATACTGAGCTATTGTAGTACATATCAAGAGCCCAACCCTCAACTAGCTTTTCAGCCTCTGGAATTGTAACTTCTACCCAGTAATCTACGATGTCGCCCTTCTTAACTGTTACAGAAGTAGCAGCTGTTGTTGGCATTTCTGGTGGAACTGGATCTGTCTCTGGCTCTGTTGGTTTCTCACCGCCAACTACAGCGTTCCCGCTAACTGTTAGACCGCTCTGAGGTGCACCGTCAATAACCATATCGTTTTCGCTATCGTCGAACATTTCTTCGATAACATAAGAAATCTTGTATGTACCAGCCTTTTTAGCAACAAACTGCATTGTCTGTAGTGTTGCACCGTTTGTAGCTGTAAATGGTGCATCTGCTGGAGCAAGAACAGCAGACATTACTCTGCCTATCATAAACTCAGTATTAACAACCTCGTTACCACTTCCAGCACCTAGTGTTGAAACACCGTCTTCGCTGTAAGTTGTGTCTAGCTCTAGAGCTGACTTTGGATAATCTGCTGTAATTCTGTAACCGCCGATTTTCTTAGATGTTTTTGCATCTACTGTAAATGTAACTGTGTCGCCCTCTTTAACAGTAACTTCCTTCTCGCCTGTTACAGGAGCTGCTGTTGTAGGAGCTTCTGTTGGAACTTCTGTTGGAGCGATGATTGGAGCTGATGGCTTCTCTGTTGGTGTTTCTGATGGTTTCTCCGTAGGCTTATCTGTTGGAACTACAGGAATATCACCGTTACCAACTCTTGCAAATGTGCAAGTAATGTCATCTGGGTCGCTCTTCTCAAGACTGTTGAACTCCTGTGACTGTGTATCTGCCTGGTCAGCGTTGTCGTTCATTGAAAGGTCATAAGGTAGACAGTCCATACCTGACATACCCATTGTTGCAACGTTCATAATACCAAGACCAGAGCTTGTAATATCACTAGCTGATACACCCAATGTAGATAGCGGAATAGCCATCTCGTAGTGGAAGTCCATTGTTGATGTCTTGTGACCCATTGTATTAAAGTCTACCCAAGCAGCAGAATCGCTACACATATCGCCTAGTACACGATTATTATGTGCACCATAAGCTTTGTCGATACCGTATACATTCTTACTTAATAGACCTAGACCATACTTAAACTGAATGCCTGAAGTTTTAGCTGTGTAAATCTCTTTTGCATTTAGACCTGTGTCATTACCTGAATATACATAAGGACCATTTGCACCGTTTGTAGAAACAGCAATAACTCTGTTTACATTATTACCTGAGAAAGTAATACCTGAATCCCAAAGTGTACCGCCTGTTTGTAGCTGACAGCTTTTACCTACAACGTCGCTCTTACCTGTATCAATAGCAATGAAGAATGGTACATTCATTGTCTGATAAAGAACGCCCTGTGATAGTGGGTAATCATCGCTAGGAGCAACTATGTCCTGAACGTTTGTCATTTCCCACATTAGGTATAGGTTACTGCTATCCCAAGCAGCATACATAGCGTACATATCGATTGGAACCTCATACATTGAGTTGTCACGATATACACGAGGGTCATCGTTTGCTGTACCCTGAGCAATCAGCATTGAGCTGTCCCAGTCAGAGATGTCGCCATCTACTGTAATACTCTTTTGCTTACCCACACCATTACCGTTTGTTGAGTAATATTTGGATAGAGCAGCATTTGACTGTTCTTTTGTTGTGTTAGCAGCCGAAGCAAGTGTTGGCACACTACACATAGAAGCAATCATCAGTGCAGAAAGCAATACGCTAACTGCTTTTTTCTGGTGTTTTGCCATTTGAATTCCTCCTTTTTCTTCGCCAATATAAGCATATCTAAGCACTCTCTATTATATAGAATTATATTAAAAAATACAATGCTTTTTATATAAGTGAAAATAAAATCGTTTATTATAACAAAATCTACAGGTAAATTTTATACAGGTTACCCTTTATAGGGAGTCAACCAACACATTAAATGCCAAATAAATAATAAATACAGTTATTTTATTCACAAAAAAGGAAGAACCACATTGTAGTTCTTCCTTTACTTTTTACTATAAAATATTACTGGTCATAACCTGTTGGATTATTTGACTGCCATCTCCAAGAATCTTTACACATATCCTCAAGATTTTTCTCTGCTTCCCAGCCAAGCTGTTCTCTTGCCTTTACAGGGTCTGCATAGCACTCAGCTACATCTCCATCTCTTCTTGCTTTTATTGTATAAGGTATAGTAATATCATTAGCCTTTTCAAAAGCCTTAACAATATCAAGTACGCTATAGCCTGTACCTGTACCAAGGTTAAATATTTCTGTGCCCTTATGCTTTGCTGCATACTCAATAGCCTTAACGTGACCCTTAGCCAAATCTACAACGTGAATATAATCACGCACACCTGTACCGTCGTGAGTTGGATAATCGTTACCGAAAACGCCTAGCTCAGGCAATTTACCAATAGCAACCTGTGTTATATATGGTAACAAATTGTTTGGAATACCCTGTGGGTCTTCGCCTATTCTTCCGCTTGGGTGAGCACCAATAGGATTGAAATATCTTAAAAGAACAACAGACATTTCTTTATCTGCAACTGTTGCATCAGTTAAAATCTGCTCGTTCATAAGCTTTGTCCAACCATAAGGGTTTGTACAGCCTGTTTTCATACCCTCAACCAATGGCACAGTTTCTGGAATACCGTAAACTGTTGCTGATGAACTAAACACTAAATTATGTACATTATATTTAGCCATTGTTTCTACCAATGCAAAGGTAGTGTCTAGATTATTTCTGTAATACATCATAGGCTTTGCAACAGACTCACCAACAGCCTTAAAGCCTGCAAAATGAATAACTGCATCAAGATTTTCTTTTTCAAAAACATTCTCAAGCTTTTCTTTATCTGCAACATCTATTTGATAGAATGTAATATCCTTACCTGTTAATTCCTTTAATCTTTCTAAAACAGCAGGCTTACTGTTTGATAGGTCGTCAGCAATAACAACCTCGTGGCCTGCCTCAATAAGTTCTATGCAAGTGTGGCTTCCTATAAAGCCTGCACCGCCTGTTAGTAATATTTTCATAATATACCCCTCTCTTTCCGTTATTTGTAAGTTACTATAATTTTTTGCAACGAAAATCAACCACCCGGTGCTACACCGTCATATACTTTTGTGGCAAGTCCATTTTCGTCATATTCAATATAATAGTAGTGTGGTAAATGGTCAGGCATAATCCAACCATCGTCCCTATAAATATAATAGGCAACTCTTCCTGATTTACCATAAATATATTTATTCATATCAAAATCGCCGTATTTTGCTTCAATTTCAGGAATTGTTCTGCCTATAACCCACCAATCGTTATACTTATAATAGGTAGAGTGTGAACATATCCATAATATACTAATTACAATAAATATGCAAGCACATACAGATGTACAAATATATTTTTTCTTTTTCTTAGCAATACCATAAGTAAGAAAAACAATTGGAGTAACTATTATTGCAAGCACAAAAGCTATAAGACATATAAATATGATATCAGCCATAGCACACCTATTATAGTATCTATAAAATAAGTGGCAAAGTAGTATTTGCCACTTATTTATATAGTTAGTTATTTAATTATTATACTTCTATAGTACCCTCAAAAATCTTGTCAGCCTCGCCTGTCATATATATTGCATCATCTGTATATCTAATTACAAGGTCACCACCGTTTAGCTGTACAGTAATGTCTTCACCCTTTTTACAGAAGCCGTTTTCGCAAGCAGCCACAGCAGCAGCACAAGCACCTGTACCACAAGCCCAAGTTTCACCACTGCCTCTTTCCCATACTCTCATTCTTATAGTATGGTCGTTAATTACTCTTACAAATTCTGTATTAACTCTTTCAGGGAATAGCTCACTGTTTTCAAACTCAGGGCCAACTTTTTCAATGTCTAGTCCCTCAATATCCTTAATAAATACTACACAATGAGGGTTACCCATTGACAAGCAGTTAATGTTATATTCTTTATCGCCTATTGTTACAGGGTGGTTTATAACCTTATCTGCATCTATATTTACAGGAACATTTGCAGGTGTTAAATCTACCTTGCCCATATCTACTCTTAATTTGTTTACAACACCGTCTTTCTTGTAAACCTTTAGAGTTTTATTACCGCTTAGAGTTTCTACAGTAATAGCATCCTTTGTAGCATCAACAATATTGTTGTCGTATAGGAACTTACCAACACAGCAAATACCTGTGCCACACATTTTGCCCTCAGAGCCATCTATATTAAACATTCTCATTTTAGCATCAGCCACATCAGATGGGCAAACAAGAATAACACCGTTGCCACCAATACCAAAGTGTCTGTCTGAGAATCTTACGCTTAATCCCTCAGGATTGTTTATCTTTTGGTTAAAGCAGTTAAAGTAAATATCGTCATTACCACAGCTCTGCATTTTGATAAAGTTGTACTTTACCTTTTCTGTTCTCATATTGTTAATATCAACAAGCTCTGTGCTGTACTGTGAGTATCTACTCATTAAGCACTCTACCAAAGCATTTGCTGTATCTATTGAAGTTAAACAAGGGATATTTCTTTCAACTGTCTTTCTTCTCATCTTAACGCTATCTCTTGTTGGAATTCTGCCCTTAGATGATGTTGAAATTACATAGCTGATTTTTCCGCTTTCAATTAGCTTTAATCCATTATTTTCTCTTGATTCGTGTATTTTGTTAACAACATTAGCGTCAACACCGTAAGCTGCTAAAATTTTAGCTGTACCCTTTGTTGCATAGATATCAAAGCCAAGTGAAGCAAACTTTTTAGCAACATCGCCAATTTCGCCCTTGTCGCTGTTTCTTACGGTAATAAGAACTCCACCTGATTTGGTCATCTTATAGCCTGCTGCAACTAAGCCCTTGTATAGAGCCTCTTCCATAGTTCCTGCAATACCAAGAACCTCACCTGTAGATTTCATCTCTGGGCCTAACTGGTTATCAACATTTATTAGCTTTTCAAATGAGAATACAGGAACCTTAACAGCTGTATAGTGTGACTTTTTGTACAAGCCTGTACCATAGCCCATATCTACAAGCTTTTCACCAAGCATAGCCTTAGTAGCAAGGTCTACCATTGGCACACCTGTAACCTTACTAATGTAAGGAATTGTTCTTGAAGAACGAGGGTTAACCTCGATAACATACAAATCGTCCTCGTAAATCAAATACTGAATATTTACAAGACCCTTTGTATTTAGTGACAATGCGAGATCCTCTGAGCTTTTAACGATAGTCTTTGTCATTTCATCGCTTAAATTCCAAGCAGGATATACTGCAATAGAGTCACCTGAGTGTACACCTGCACGCTCAATGTGTTGCATAATACCAGGGATTAAAATACTTTCGCCATCGCAAATTGCGTCAACTTCTATTTCTGTACCCATTAGGTATTTATCTATAAGAATTGGGTTTTCTATATTCTGTGAAAGAATAATAGCCATATATTCTACTATATCGTCCTCGTTGTATGCGATAATCATATTCTGACCACCTAATACATAAGAAGGACGCATTAGAACAGGGTAACCAATTTTATCTGCTACATCTAAAGCCTCTTCTGTTGTCATAACAGTAACACCACGAGGTCTTTTAATGTTGTGCTTTTCAAGAAGCTCATCAAAACGCTCTCTATCCTCAGCCATATCAATGCTGTCGGCAGATGTGCCTAGAATATTTACACCGTTGTCGCTTAGGAATTTTGTTAGCTTAATAGCTGTTTGTCCACCAAATGCAACAACAACGCCATAAGGATTTTCTGTTTTAATAATGCCCATTACATCTTCATTTGTAAGTGGCTCAAAATATAGTCTGTCGGCTGTATCGAAGTCTGTTGAAACTGTTTCAGGGTTGTTGTTAACAATAACAACCTCATAACCAGCCTCTTTTAGTGCCCATACACAGTGTACAGAAGCGTAGTCAAACTCAATACCCTGACCAATACGAATAGGGCCTGAACCAAATACTATAATTGTCTTTTTGCCTGTGCTCTTCTCGGCAATAAACTCAGCAGCCTCGTTTTCTTCGTCAAATGTTGAATAGAAATAAGGTGTTTTAGCCTTAAACTCTGCTGCACAGGTATCAACCATTTTATAAACAGGTGTAGCAGGCTCTGTTACCTTACAACCTGTAAATTGCTCTATAACCTTGTCAAGGTAGCCCATATTCTTAGCTTTTTTGTAAAGCTCAGGTGTAAGCTCGCCCTTTGACATTTCTTTTTCTATTTCAACAAGGTTTAACAATTTGTATAAGAACCACTCGTCAATCATTGTAATCTGGTGGATTTCATCAACTGTTATACCTCTTTTTAGTGCCTCGTAAACGCAGAATAGTCTTTCGTCATTACAAGCAGAAAGCTTAGCTCTTACGCTTTCTGTTGACATCTGCATAAACTTTTCGTCATTTAATGTGTTATGAGAAATCTCTGCACCACGAACAGCCTTCATAATAGCCTGCTCAAATGTAGGAGCAATAGACATAACCTCGCCTGTTGCCTTCATCTGTGTACCAAGAGTTCTCTTAGCATATACAAACTTATCAAATGGCCACTTAGGGAACTTAACAACTACATAGTCTACAGCTGGTTCAAAACAAGCATAAGTTGAGCCAGTAACTGCATTTTTAATTTCGCTTAGTGTGTAACCAATAGCAATTTTAGCTGCAACCTTAGCAATAGGATAACCTGTTGCCTTTGAAGCCAAAGCAGAAGAACGAGAAACTCTTGGGTTTACCTCGATAACTGCATATTCCATACTTTCTGGGTCAAGAGCAAACTGACAGTTACAGCCACCCTCTACACCAAGAGCAGAAACCATATCAAGTGCAGCACTTCTTAACATTCCGCACTCTTCGCTAGATAGTGTAAGAGCAGGAGCAACAACTATACTGTCGCCTGTGTGTACACCAACTGGGTCTAAGTTTTCCATTGAGCAAACAGTAATAGCATTACCAACACTGTCACGAATAACCTCAAATTCAATTTCTTTCCAGCCTGAAATACACTTTTCTACCAATACCTGTGTAATAGGAGAAAGCTCCAAACCGTTTGAAGTAATCTCGATTAGCTCTTCTTCATTATTAACGATACCGCCACCTGTACCGCCCAATGTAAATGCAGGACGAATAATAACAGGGTAGCCGATTTTATTAGCAAAATCTATAGCACTTTCAACATCGTTTACAACTAAAGACGGAATAACAGGCTGACCAATAGACTCCATTGTATCTTTAAACATCTGTCTGTCTTCTGCCTTGTCGATAGTTTCAGGATTAGCACCTAAAAGCTTAACACCGTGCTTTTCTAAAAAGCCCTCTTTTGCAAGCTGCATAGAAAGTGTTAGACCTGTTTGACCACCTAATGTAGATAGCACGCTGTCTGGCTTTTCTTTAATAATAATTCTTTTAACTGTATCTAGTGTTAGTGGCTCAATATATATTTTATCTGCCATTGCGTTATCTGTCATAATTGTAGCAGGGTTAGAGTTAATAAGAATAACCTCCAAGCCCTCTTCTTTTAACGCACGGCAAGCCTGTGTTCCTGCATAGTCAAACTCGGCAGCCTGTCCTATTACTATAGGGCCCGAGCCTATTACCAAAACTCTTTTAATATCCTTATTTAATGGCATTAATAACATCCTTTCTTCCCATAAGGGGTATATATTTTTTCAAAGGTATTTATTATCAATTCTGCATATTATTTATTTGCGTCCATAAGAGCAATAAACTTATCAAACAAGAAGCCTGTACCTAGCTTGCCACCGCCAGCAGTTGGGTGGAACTGTACAGAAAATGCAGGCATATCTGTATATTCTATACCTTGACAAGTAGCGTCGTTAGCATTTGCAAAGGTTTCTTTTGCATTAGCAGGTAAAGGTGTATTTGTTACTGTATAACCGTGGTTTTGTGTAGTAATGTAAACTCTGCCTGTAGAAATTTCTTTTGATGGCTGGTTTGCACCACGATGACCATACTTTAATTTCTCTGTTGTAGCACCCTGTGACATAGCCAACAACTGATGACCAAGGCCAATACCAAATGTTGGGATTTTCTTTTCGCACAAAGCTTTAATTTGGTTAACAATATCGGTGCACTCTGTTGGGTCACCAGGTCCACCTGACAACACAACACCGTTTGGATTAGAAGCAATAATATCCTCTGCCTTTGTATTTGCAGGGAACACTGTTACATTGCAACCACATTGTGTTAGAGAATTTTTCAAACTGTTCTTTACACCAAAATCCCACAATGCTACATTATATTTTGCGTTTTCTGCTTTAATTTCTGTAACATTTTCAGATGTTACACTATTAACAGCGTTTGTTACCTTGTAAGCCTTTAGCTCCTCTAAATCCTTTTCAAGATTATCTAAAGTAGATGTAATTTTACAGTTCATTACACCATATTCTCTTACTATTTTTGTGATAGCTCTGGTATCTACATCACATAAGCCTGTTAGACCCTTATCTCTTAAAAAAATGTCAAGAACACCCTCACAACGGAAGTTGGATGGCTCTTGACACGTATTTCTAACAATATAAGCTTTTAAACCCAGCTTATCACTTTCACATTCAGCTGGAACAACACCATAATTACCAATAAGAGGAAATGTCTGAAGAACTACCTGACCAAAATAGTTAGGATCAGTTAGTGTTCCAAGATATCCTGTCATAGAAGTAGTAAAAACTAATTCACCAACAACATCGTTGTCAGCACCAAAGCCCTTACCCTCGAAAACCTTACCATTTTCTAAAATTAGAAATGCTGTACGGCTCATTTAATCAATCCCTTTCATCATTTATATATTGATAACATATAAAATGTTAAAAATCGTAAGTGTTTAACACCTGTTCAGCTACTCGCCTTTTGCTTATCTGCAAATCCATAGCCTGTTTTTCAAGATAACGGTGTGCCTGAGATTCGCTCATAGCCAAGCACTGCATAAGCACACACTTTGCCCTGTCAATAAGCTTAATTTCTTCAAGCTTATTTTTAAGGCTTTTATTCTCCTGTGTTAATGTTTCCAAACGCTTTGCAAAAGCACCCCAAGCAAGCAAACATTGGTGCAAAACATCTGCATTTACAGGCTTAATAATAGCGGTAACTCCGCAATCCATAAGCTTTGCACCTGCTTTTAAAGCAGTTTCGTTACTTACAAAGATAAACACACCTGCACTGGTGGAATTTGCAAGGTAAGCAGATAAATTTAAACCAACCTCGTCAGCTAAGGGAGTATAAATAAAAATCAAATCAAACTGATTATTACTTACACATCGCTTTGCTTCTTCAGCTGTGGTTGCTGTTGTAAAGGCTGTGCACCCTTCTTGCTTTAACATAGCTATAAGACCTTGGGTAGCTTTATCACTTTTAGATACTACCAGTACATTTTTCATTTACAACTGCCACCATCTTATTAATTAACATAATGATTTGCAATTTTAACACAGCTACCAAAACAATAAACAGCCACGCATAATTGCTTTCATTATATTATACATAAAACCACTAAAATATGCAAGCAATTTTACAAGTAATTCTGCAAATAACAACATATTTTTTAAATGTTTTTTATCTAAAATTATAGAGAGAAATTACTAAAAAAAGCTTAATCTAAACTTTAGTTAGTATTCCAAAAAGTTTTAAATAAATGCAAACAACCCAATACAAAGAGCCTTTGCCAAAAATAATCAGCAAAAACTCTTAACAAATTACTATAAAGCAAATTAAATTTTAATTAAACACCATACAATAACTCTGCATAGGTTGGATAAGGCCAATATTCTGATGCAGTTAAAATTTCCATTTGGTCGCCAACTGCTCTTAGCTCTGTCATAGCACTAAATACCTCGTTACGGTAAAATAGTGTTTTTTCGTGCATATTCTGCACACCTTTCGCCATATTAACCTTTGTTTCAAGAACTTCAATTTTATTATAGAAACAGCTTAGCAAATTAGATAGCTGTTCAATAAGCTTCATCTCACCATCGCAGGAAATTGCTGCACTTAATGATTTTTTTGCATTACAAGCGTTAACCAAAACATTAACATATTTAGAAACAGCAGGGAAAATATCCTTTCTAGCCATATCAATCATTGTTAAAGCTTCAATATTAATTATCTTGCCATAATCCTCTTGAAGAATTTCATATCTTGATTGCATTTCTCTTTCTGTGTGAACCTTATGCTTTGTAAATAGCTTAACATTCTTTTCAGCAAGGAAGTGTGGCATAGCTTCTGGTGTTGAACGAAGATTTAACAGACCTCTTCTTTCAGCTTCTACCACCCATTCTTCTGAATAGTTATCACCATTAAATACAATATCTTGATACTCTGTAAATACTCTTTTAATTAAAGCATTTACTGCTGTTGTAATGTCCTCTGCACCCTCAAGCTCGTCTGCAAACTGGCTTAGCTCCTCAGCAACAATAGTATTAAGCATAATATTAGGGCAAGCGATATTTAACGCTGAACCTAATGAACGGAACTCAAACTTATTACCTGTAAAGGCAAAAGGAGATGTACGGTTACGGT
Source organism: Acutalibacteraceae bacterium (assembly GCA_036309465.1). Lineage (GTDB taxonomy): Bacteria > Bacillota > Clostridia > Oscillospirales > Acutalibacteraceae > CAG-964. Next base: position 8,058 of record JAXJTR010000024.1, on the reverse strand, counting down.
CGGTTGTATCCTTTTTAAAGTCAGGTAAAACGTCAACACCAAGCTCCATTTTGCTGGCAACAGCCTTATCTGCCTGTTTACCCTGAATAATTGCGTCCATAACAGCTTTAAGGTCATCACCTATAAACATAGAGATAATTGCAGGAGGTGCTTCGTTAGCACCTAAGCGGTGGTCGTTACCAGCACTTGCAACTGATACTCTTAATAAATCCTGATACTCATAAACACCCTTGATTATAGCTGCAAGGAACACCAAAAAGGTTGTATTATTAGCTGGGTCTTTACCTGGTGACAATAGATTTTTGCCTGTGTTTGTTGATAAAGACCAGTTATTATGCTTACCGCTACCATTTACACCAGCAAATGGCTTTTCGTGTAGCAAGCAAACAAGATTATGCTTATTAGCAACCTTTCTCATAACCTCCATAGTAAGCTGGTTGTGGTCGGTTGCAAGGTTTGTTGTTGTAAATATTGGTGCCATTTCGTGCTGTGCAGGAGCAACCTCGTTATGTCTTGTTTTTGAATAGATGCCAAGCTTCCAAAGCTCTGTGTCTAAATCCTGCATATATGCAATAACTCTAGGTTTAATAGTACCAAAATAGTGGTCGTCTAGCTCCTGACCCTTTGGAGCTCTTGCACCAAATAATGTTCTGCCTGTAAAAATAAGGTCTTTTCTCTTGTTATAAATGTCCTTGTCAACTAAGAAATACTCTTGCTCAGGACCAACTGTTGTTACAACTCGTGTTGTTTCCTTATCTCCTAAAAGTCTTAAAACTCTAATTGCTTCGTTGCCGATAGTTTCCATTGAGCGAAGCAATGGTGTTTTTTTATCTAAAGCCTCGCCGGTATATGAACAAAAGGCTGTTGGAATACAAAGTGTTTCGTCTTTTACAAAGGCATAAGATGTAGGGTCCCACGCAGTGTAGCCTCTAGCCTCAAAGGTTGCTCTTACACCACCTGACGGAAAAGAAGACGCATCAGGCTCACCTTTAATAAGCTCTTTGCCTGAAAACTCCATAATAACCTTACCGTCATCTGTTGGGTTTATAAAGCTGTCGTGCTTTTCGGCTGTAATACCTGTCATTGGTTGAAACCAGTGTGTATAATGAGTTGCGCCCTTTTCCATAGCCCAGTCTTTCATAGCATTAGCTACAATATTAGCCACATTTATATCTAAAGGGTCACCGTCTTTTATAGTTTTTGTAAGTGCTTTATATGTTTCCTTTGGCAATCTTTTTTTCATTGTGGTATCATCAAAAACCATACTGCCAAATAACTCAGGTACATTTGCTGTCATATCAAAAGCTCTCCAATCTAAAAATAATTATATATTAATTACATACAAATAAAAAAAGACGCTTGTAGACAAAGCCAAAGTTGGCCTTCTACAGCGTCATTGCCGTATAGCGAGTATTAGTATATACCCACAAGCTGATTTTGTCAACTTAACAGCCACTATTTTAAACTGATATCAAAATAATTTTATCAATTGTTAGTTTTGATTAAAATAATCAACATTCATTTAGTTAATATGCTTATATTAAAATAATTAAAATTTTTTTATTTTATAAAGTCAAAACCTGTAACCAAAAGAGGTGTTTTTTAATATAATGTATTGTAAGAGTTGAAAGGAGGAAAACAGAATGTGTCTTAACAATGTTTTTGGCGGTGGCAACTGCTGCTGGATTATAATTCTTATTATCATCCTTCTAGTATGCTGCAACGGTAACGGTAACGACAACGCTAACAGCTGTGGCTGTGGTTGCTAATCTAATTAACAACTAAAATAATAGCTCATCAAAATATATGATAAGCTTAAAATAAAATATGTATAAATAAAACCCAAAGGCCTGCATTTTTTTGTAAGCCTTTGGGTTAAATTTTGTTATATTATTAACGCTATATTTTTATACCTTAGCGAAAAACAGCTGATACACTATTGGCACAATATAAATTCCAACAAGAGCAACAAGCCATATTGCATATAGTAAAACCTGTGCAGAAATTGCAACCGCCTTTGGTGGTTTTGTGCTGTTCTTGCGTTTAGAAATCCATATATAAACCCCAACACCTGCAAAGCTTATAACTGTAAGCACAATGCCTATTTTCATTAATACAGGAAAATATGTAAGCTCCACATTGTTTTCGCCTTTTTCTAAAGGTACAGCCATAAATCCCTCATTAAGTGACCTTTCTACCTGTACAGGCTTACCGTTTACAGTTGCAGTCCAACCCTTGTCGTAGCATACAGGTATAAACAGCACCTTACCGTCAACATCTGAATTTACAGTAACATTAAGTCCTCTTGATGATGTTTCTGCCTTATAGCTATTACTGTTGTACTGTTGACATAGATTATTAAGCTTATCTAAATCAAACACATAAAGAGTTACATCGCTCTCCTTTGCGTTTTGCAATCCTGTAGCAGTAACATTATAAACACCGTCTGTAAAAGTACCTAAATTAATAAGGTTGTTATTAAAATCTACTGTATATCTAAGGTTATCTTCCTTTGAGTATGATGGTATTGCTACAGTCTTACTGTCTACTGAAATACTAATACCCTTTTTAAGACTTTTAAAGTAAAGCACCTTATTACCAGTAATTTTAACATTAAAGCTTATAGCATTATTGCCCACCTTTGAATTGTAAAAACATCCTAGCTTTGATGTGGCAGACAAGCCCTCCATAATATTTTCGGTATTTGATGACAAGCTATGATAAATAGCATTGTTAACCTTTGCAATATCAAAAGCAGTAGCAGTAAACTGGCTTATACTCTTATCTGCTACTATACAAGTTGGAAGTATATAATTATTTGCATAGTAATTAAATCCATTTATATTATGCTGTAGAGTATATAGCTTTGATGGAAGTGTCTTTTTAGTTATAGTATTTTTCATACCTAATAGTGCATCTGTAAGCAATGTACCACCTGTATCTAACATACGAGTAAATGCACTACTATAGCCCATACTTTTTACAGCTTTTAATGTATCCGCAGATATATTATGTGTCCAGTTGCTCATACTGCCACGCTTAATTATAAATGGATAATTTGTATTAAGAGAATTATCCTGCACCGTTACCCTGTTAAGAACATTATCTTCTACAGGTAATAAATCGTCAAGCATTTCTACATCATTTAAAAACTGCGGTTTTTGTTCTGAATACACATAGTTGTCTGCACCTATAAAAGCATAGGTGTTTATTGACAATGGCACAATTATTGCAAGAATTATACACAATGATTTTAGCCACATCTTTCTCATACAAGCTATAAGCACAGTTGCAATGGCAATTAAACCTATTACAATTAAGTATCTTAAAGGTATGATACATTCCTGTGTATTTAAGAAGAAACAACCAAATTTTCTTATTAATGTGCTGTTTTCAACTAAAACAGGCACTGTACAGCCTATCAGCACTAAGCTTATAACACCCATAGCCACCGTTGCTATTGTATTATTTCTAAATTTGTTAAAGGCTGTAACAACCTTTTCTTTAATATTGGTAGATGTAACCTTATTTTCAGAGGTTTCCTCTTGAGAGTCCTCTAACTCTTCACTAACTTTAAGTGCCTGTAGGGATAATCTGTGTTCTGTTTCAAAATTCAAACAATAGCAGGCACCTGTTAAGAATACAAATGCCATTAAAAAGCCTGCTCTTATAGGGAATCCAACATACGAGCCTGTATGCCAAAGCTTGTTTACACCCTCGAACACAATAGGAATACAAATTACTAATACCTCGCTTACAAAAAACAGGGTGGCTCTTTTATGCTTCATAAATCTTGCTATTAGTGCTATACAAATAACCACTGCCATTTCTAAGCCTAACAGCATAAACCATTTATTAATATCATTACCTGTAAGCTTTTCTTTAAATACAACATTTATAATATGAAAATAACCTGAATTAGCGTTACCCTCGCCTCTTGATGAGCCCATAAGAGTTATAAAGCTTGGTAAAGACTTAAACATTGTTATACCTATACCCAACGCTGTACCTAACGCCAGGTTAAATGCCTTGTATTTTTTCTCGCCCTTTTCAACCATAAACAGTATATAAAGAGAACCTGTAAACAGTAAGAATATAGCTACTTGTACACTTAAATAGAAGCTACAAAGCATTATAAGACCAAAGCAGATTAAATAAGGCAACAGCTTATCTTTTTTCATAAGATAATAAAAGCTTAACATTAACAACGGAAATACAGCAACTACATCAAGCCACTTTATATTTGTGTAATATTGAAGCACATATCCACTTAATGAATATAGTGTGGCAAATCCCAGCTTGTACCCTATATCTATTTTGTTAAACAACTTATTTACAAAATAGTAGAAAGTTAATGCCGAAACTGCAACCTTAAACCATAAGAAAAATGACATACTTTGGAATATAAATTCTCTTGGCACAAACAGAAAAAACAAATTAAACGGAGAAAAAATATCCATAGATACAGTGCTTACGCCTGTACCAGAGTACCAGTCAAAAAGGGGACTTTTTAACCCGTGAAGAACGTCCCAATAATGATAAAACTGTGGCACATAAGACTGTGCAAAATCGGCATAGGCAATAGAGCCATCTCCAAAGGGAAATATGCCCTTAATAGCATAGGCTGTAAAGACAATAGCAGTTACTACTAGCACCAAAAATATATATGGAGCAAGCAGAAGTTTTTTATTTTTTAAAGTTTTCATTAAAAATTCTCCTGAACCTTTTTTATAATAAATGTAATTATACCTATTTATTTTTTAATATTCAACAATATTGCGGGAAAAATCAGCCTTTAGTTGTAGCTTGAGTTTCTTGCTGAACAGGAACCATTTGCTGATTTTCAACCTTATATTCCTGTTCTATAATAAATTTTCCGGTTTTTGTTAAATAACGAATTATGATAGATGGATTTTCTACGTGTACATAATTTTTTAGAGAATAAGCAATGGTTTTACTATTCTCTTCATTATCTCTAAGCTGTGTTTGCAGGCTACTTTTTATAGCCAATAAATTGTCATCTGATTGGTTAATTAAAGTATATTCATATACTAAGCTGTCACCCTCTGCTTTTAGCTTTATAGAAAGCTTGTCGTGATTTTCTTCATTTAGTTGTTTTTCCACAGCTTGCATATCTTTGCTTTTTACATATTCCTCCATAGAGCTATATTTTGTTGCTTCTGTTGCATTTACTTTTTTCTCGATAACCACCACATCATTTTTGTTACAACCTGTAGCAGGCATAGCTACCATAGTAATTAATACTGCAATTAACATAATCTTTTTAAAAATTCTCATAATCTTCACCCTTATAAATTCAATAGTACAAATACAGTATAACACATAATAATTAAATTTGATAACCTGATTGAAAATTTTATAAAATAGTTCAGCCTAAGAAAGTATTTTTCACAAAATGTGTTGTAGTCACTACCTATAAACTCTATAATATACACAAAGGTGTGATATTATGAAAAAGTTTTTAACATATCTTCCGAGTAAATGTATATTTTACATAAGATTTTTTACTATTTTTACAATTTGCATTACATTGTTACTTAATTGTACTACTGTTAAATATTCTGCATTAACATATTTAAAAACAATTACCACTAATAAAACAACCACTCTTCATTATTATAACGATACTGTGTGTATTACAAGCTATAATAATGACAAATACACCTTAACCTATCTTAATGGTAACCGATGTAACACCAAAACTATAGTTGCAAACGGAAAAATTTTAGACATTACCATTAGCAATGGCTGGGTATATTCTCTGTGCGAAAATAGTGGCAAATTTATGTTAAATAGCTACTCCATAGAAGATGACAGTACATATAATTATTATCTTGATAATTTAACACTAGGAAAAAAATTTATATTTTCTATATGTAATTATCGTATTTATATTATGGAGCTTGACAAAATAGGCACAAGCAGTGAAAAAAGAATACTCTGTTATAACTTTAATGGTGAAAAACAATATTCCTTTATCAACAATAATTTTACATATATATACCCATATAACAACAGCCTGTACATATTCACACAAAATAAAATTTACAATGATAACAACGGTAATCTTGAATTAGTACAGGATTTGCAAGACACTATTCTTACACCAAACATATATATTACAGATAACGTATTATGTGATTATTACGGTAATTTACTAACCGCTAATAACACTAAAATCAAAACAAATATAAGATGTAATAAAATTAATGCAGGTGTTATAAATGGATATTATTGCAGATATAGCGACGGAATCATATATGGATATAATACAAATGGAGATGTATTCCCATTATATAAGTTTGATTTTAACGGTAGTGCACAGCTTTGTAGCAATAATAACTCTCTTTATTTACTTTTTGAAAATGGAGAATTTGTAAAACTAAAGGCAAGTAACCTTAATTTTCCTATTAACAGTACGGAAAAACCAACAAAAATATCCACTAAACCACCAAAACCAAACAAACCCACTCAAACTACAAAGCCAACTGTTAACAGCAATCCTACCGCACCTAATATTTCCAATAATGGCAATGAGATTACATCAAATATTTATAAAATTGATAAAAACAGAAATATAATATGGAATATACCTTCGCAAACTACTATTGCAAAGCTTAAAAGCAACATAGCTTTTGACAACTGTACATTAAAGTTTTACACACAAAAAAACATTTACAGTAGTAGTGGATTAGTAGGCACAGGCTATATTATGGAAGTTACCGATAGTAAGGGAGCATATAAAAGCTATAAGTTGTCAGTAAAAGGCGATTTAAGTGGCAATGGTAAGATTAACCCAGAGGACTACAAAATATTAGGCAACTATCTTATGGACAACTACACACTTACTCAGCCACAATACATAGCAAGTGATGTAAATAGCGACGGAATAATTAACGGAATAGATATTTTAAAAATTGCAAAAAATAATCTGTAACCACTTTTAAAATAATGAGTATTATGTACTAGGAATATCTGAAAAGAGAAAAAAACTGAATATCACATTAAACAGTTGATTTTTCAATTCAGATAATAACCTAATACAACACCAAAAAGCTTATTATAAGCAATATTGGTATAAACTCTAACAGGCGGTGACAGTGTATGAGAAGACCCCCGCCAAAAGGCTGTAATAATGCTTTTGCCTTTGGTTTAGGACTTTTAGTAGGTTCTATTTTGCCCTGCGGTGCAGTTGTAATAATTTCGGCTATGATAATTTGTATACTTTCACTGTTTGCAAACAAACACTAACGGAGGTTATGGTATGAAGTTTGTAGTTATTGATAATCCTAAGGTATGGGGTTTTATTCTTAGAAAAATTTACGGTATAAAAAAACTTGACCTTACACAAAACTAATACCCACACCGCCAAAAGTGTTTGGTGTATAGTAAGGATAGTTACATAACACATAAGTCACACCCCCACCACAAGATATTACGCTTGTAGTGGGGGTGTGGGTCAAAAATATGAAAAGTGGTATAAGCGAAAAAAAGCACCTGCATTCGCAAGTGCTTAAATGGAGCGGATGACGAGGCTCGAACTCGCTACCTCCACCTTGGCAAGGTGGCGCTCTACCAGATGAGCTACATCCGCATATTTGGTGCCTTCGGACGGAATCGAACCATCGACACGAGGATTTTCAGTCCTCTGCTCTACCGACTGAGCTACAAAGGCAAAATTGGCGACCCGGAACGGGCTCGAACCGTCGACCTCTAGCGTGACAGGCTAGCGTTCTAACCAACTGAACTACCGGGCCAATTTTGGTGGGAACAACAGGGCTCGAACCTGTGACCCTCTGCTTGTAAGGCAGATGCTCTCCCAGCTGAGCTATGCTCCCACGACTGGAAAATTTCGCTTGAAGTTTTATTCCTCTCAGCGACTTAATCATTATAGCACATTCAAAACCGTTTGTCAAGCTTTTTTAAACTTTTTTCGATTTTTTTGTACTAAGTAAACCCCGAAGGGTTGGAGGCGACACCCAGATTTGAACTGGGGAATCAGAGTTTTGCAGACTCGTGCCTTACCACTTGGCTATG
>JAXJTR010000023.1:0-3925 GCA_036309465.1 Acutalibacteraceae bacterium | reverse complement strand
TATAAAATGGTGCACAGCTTGGATGAATGTTATTACTAACAAAACCTGTGATCGAAAACCTGATACAGAAGCATAATTATTTTTATGACGACACCGATTGAGGTAAAACCCAGTCGGTGTTTTTCTTTTTGTCAACGAAAGTTACAGATGGATTTTTTGCTCTGTTATGATTAAACCACAAAATAAAGATAGATTTCAGAAAGGGGAAATCATAATGAAAAAAAACATTATATAACTGCTACTCTGACAACTGCTGTGGCTACTGCAAATTGCACCACTGTTCAATTACTGTGAAGCAACTCAGGAAAAAAGAGTGTTTGAAGAAACAATGTTGGCATCTCGAAAAGAACGAAGAACACGACTATTGGCGTCAGCGTGAACGTACAAAAGAGCTTCGTAAAGAAAGAAAACTTGCATTAGCAAGCATAGCGTAACTGAGTATCAACGAAAGTTACAGATAGAAAAATCAACTTGATATAATAAAATCACAAAATAAATCTTGGAGGTAAACTTATGGGTTGGGCAAAATACGATGAAGACATCAGAGAAATTGTTGAGGAGAGAAGAACTTATTGTAGTGTGAATTATGGCTATAATTACACAACTCAATATTATACAAGACCAGTTTCTTCTTATAGTTCACCAAGTAATAGAATCACTAATAAAAGTGGTTGCTATATAAAACATTCTAACGACACAGTTAAATATTAAACGGAGGTTTTAAAATGAGAGAATTTGATTTAAACATTGAAAAGGTTTTGGAAAACTGGACAGTAGCACACGCAATCCGAGAAATTATTGCTAATGCATTGGATGAGCAGATACTAACAGGTACACCAGATATTGAAATATATCAGGATTTGTCTGGAGTATGGCACATCAGAGATTACGGCAGAGGTATTCAGTATCATCATTTAACACAGAATGAAAATGAAGAAAAGCAGATAAATACAAATCTGATTGGTAAATTCGGTGTAGGCCTAAAGGATGCACTCGCTACCTTTGATAGACAGGGTGTTGATGTTTCTATAATGTCTAAATACGGATATATAACAATAGGACAATCGACGAAACATGGATTTTCTGATATTACTACTCTACACGCTTATATAGATGAATCTCCTGACAAGGATTTTATAGGAACAGATTTTTCTTTGAGTGGTTGTTCTGAAGATGATATTGAAGAGGCAAAAGATTTATTCCTTCGCTTTACAGGGATAGAAACTTTAGAGAAAACAAATTATGGCGAAATACTGGAAAAGCGTGATGATATGGGAGAGATATTCATCAACGGAATAAAGGTTGCAGAAGAAGAAAATTTCTTGTTTTCGTATAACATCACTTCAATCAATAACACTCTAAGGAAGGCTCTTAACAGAGAACGAACAAATGTAGGACGAACAGCATATTCAGAAAGAATAAAAGCAATTCTATTGTCAGCAGAGTCTGAATATGTTCTTGAAATGCTTACAGACAATCTTGAGGAAATGAGCAGTGGTAATCAATCTGATGAGCTTAAATGGATTGAAGTTCAGAAACATGCTGTAAAACATCTTAACGCAAGAGAAGATACAGTTTTTGTGACACCTGATGAAATAAAAAACTCATCTGGAGCAATACTTGATATCGTAAGAAGTAGTGGAAAAACTCCTGTTTTTATTACCGAAAACGTTATGCGTAAACTAGAAGATGATGTTGATGTAGATGGTAATGAAATTTCTACAATAAGTACAGTTGTAAAAAGCTTTAACGAAAGCTTTCAGTATGATTTTGTAAAGTACGATAACTTAACATCATTAGAAAAAGCAGTGTTTGCAATTACTGATAAAATACTTAAAGACTTTGGTTTTGAAATTAAGAAAGAGCAAATTTTCATATCGAATTGCTTACAACCGGATTTTCCAACAGAGTCCTTTGGAGGTATCTGGGAACCTTTTGAAAACAGAATTATTATTCTTAGAGATATGCTTTGTGATGTAAGTACTTATGCTGGTGTTTTAATACACGAATTAATTCACGCAACTACAGGACTTAATGATGTTAATCGTTCCTTTGAAACTGAGCTCACAAGATGGATAGGTAGATATGCAGCGAAAGTATTGAAATGAAAAGAATGCTACAGAGAATAGTTAGAATTCCTAGTTACAACTATGCTATCAGGTAATGAGGTGAAAATTTAATTTACAGACATTTTAAACTTTGTTTTTTCATAAATTACTTACCAGCTTAAGTAATATTGATAATTGAGCAGTAAGGTTATATAATAAGCTTGAGCCGAGAATAAAACCACTTTCAGTGAATCTACGCCGAAAGTGGTTATTTCTCTGCATATCGATATATGACCACACAAATACATATAACTGAAAATATATTTTGCAACAAATCTGGGAAATATCTTATTTAATAGAGGGGGATTGTTATGAAGCTATGGACAGCACAGACCATAGAGGTTTATGAAAACTTAAAAAAGACAGGAGTTCATCGCTTTAATGCTGACAAGTGCTACCGTTTTTATGAGTTTTGGGCTGAGCCTTACACTTGGTTAGCTGAAAAAATGAAGGAGCGTATTGGGTTTCCTCCTGAAGGGGTAGAATTTCCTGTTTGGTTTTGGTATAAGTGGAACGGAAATCACCACAAACCAGATTTACGATCCCGACGTTCGTTTGGAACAAAGGGGCAAAAAATGGTTTTACTTGAAGTAGAAATACCTGACAATGAAGTTTTATTGAGTGATTTTGATAGCTGGCATTTTGTGTTGAATAAGTCTCATACATATTACAATACCAATACAGAGCAAGAGTTTGATGAAATCTATAATTGGTTGCAATCACTACCTGAAGTAGAAAGACAAATGGAAATCGAAAAATCGTGGGATAGTATATTTGACATAACTCCAATGAAAAATGATTATCGTCAAACTGGATATTGGGTTCAAGCTACTGCTTGGGAGCTAAGGCTTGAAAATGTGCTAAAAGTAACTCCGTTCACTTGTTAAATTATAGGATTGGTAAAATAGCTATTACGAGCTTTTGAAAAAAGTTAGGTTAAAATCCTAGTCCTTTTAAGCAGGACTTTTAATTTGCTATTTAACCACTTTATCGGGATGAACATAATAAATCCTGAATACTACAACCATGCACAAGAAAGATTGAATTATATTTCAACTTAAAATTATAAATGATTATTATTGATAGCTAACAATTTATAAATATACAACTCAATAACAATTACATTGGTATCCTATTGGTAATTAAGAAAAGGCATGGTATAATTAGTTGAAAAATCAGAAAGGAAGACACTTATATATGCAAAGTGATAAAACATTAGAGGAAGCAAGAAGCATATTCGAGGGTGATAGATTTGCAACTGAAAACGGTGCTGTTATAAATGAAATTGGTGAGAAAAGTGCTATCTGTAGTCTGGTTATTACTGATTCACACCGTAATGCTATGGGTGCTGTAATGGGAGGTACATACTTTATGTTAGCTGATTTTGCTTTTGCAGTTGCAGCTAACTGGAAAAAGCTGGGCTGTGTATCGGTACACTCTGACATTTCTTTTTTATCTCCTGCTAAGGGTGAAAAGCTGATTGCTAAAGCAGTGTGTTTAAAGGACGGGAAAACAACAGCATGTTATCGTGTAGATGTTACAGATGAGCTAGGAAAGCTGACAGCTACAGTAACGGTTATAGGATGTCATATTGCTTAAAAGGATTGATGATTTTTATTAAATGTATATTTAGGTATATAACGAGTTAATAAAGAGCGTACATTTCAGTAAATTGTTTGTAAGTTCAGATTAAAAAATAATAAGGAGAAACAGCTATGTACTATAATATTTACTTTAGTCCTACAGGTGGAACAAAAAGGGTTGCTGATATAATTGCAAGCAACCTTTGTGATGAGTATTGTGATGTTGATATTTGT
>JAXJTR010000022.1:0-6701 GCA_036309465.1 Acutalibacteraceae bacterium | reverse complement strand
GCTTTAACTTACTTTCTTTAGTGTGTAATTTGTTTTGCTTTTTAGTTAGTTTAGTTGCTTTATTTTCTACCGCACTAGGTTTGTGTTGTTTAATTTTCTGTCTTACTCTATTTACTTTCTCTAAATAGTCAGTAACTTTTGAAGTTGCAGTAAGAAAATCGTTATTTTGGTCAGTTGTAACCATTTTTTGCCATACCGAGCTATTTATTTTATTGACCCCAGAAGTAACACCTTGAACAACAAGTGGTTTTGGGTGAGATAACCTTTTTTGCTTTTTTATATTCTTAAAACGCTTCTTTTGGTTTTTGAAATCCTTTTTTTCAAATTTCTTTGATTTTTTTAAAAACTTATATTCTGTTTTTAATGTAAGGTATTTTTGCTGTTTTTTAGAACTCCCTTTATTGGTTTTATAAATTCTTTTAGCTTGCTTAAATTTGTTTTTTTTGCTTTTGAGTAGTGCTTTTTTCTTTGTTTTATTAAGTTTTAGGTTCTTTTTGGTTTTCTTTAATTGTGATTTTTGAGTTTTAAAAGAAGCTCTTTTTTTACGATAGGTAGTTTTTTTAATTTTCTGATTAATTACTGCCTTTCGGACATCATTAAGCATTCGTGCTGTGCTTATCGTTGTAAGCACAGCCTTACCTGAGTCTGAACTATTAAGCTCGTTTCTAGCTTTATTCTTTAGTCTGTTAATTCCAACTTCACTTAACTTTACAACTGCAGTTTCAGCACCCAAAGCGAGTTTTTTAACTGGCTTTAGAAGTTTAATATCTTTATTCAGAATGTTAGGAACATCACCCTCAAATCGACGATTAAAATCGGAAGCTCTGTGCAACACACCTTTTTCTTTATGCAGTGGTGCATCAGCACGAACTATCTTAAAACGAGTACGATATTTACCTTTTTTATTTTTGTTTCTCTCAAATTTGATGTGAAACTCCTTACCCACTAATTTATTTGTTGCTATATCGGTTACAAATAATCTGGCGGTTTCTGCTCTCAATACTGTTTTTGCAGTTAAACGAACGAGTTTGTTTTTTGATTGATGAGGTTTAAATTTCGTGTGATTAGTAATTTTATGAAAAAATCCTCTATCGTTGTATTCAATGCTCATTTTGGATTTCACTCCTCACTTTGAGTAGCTTCATTCAATTTTTCTTCAAGTAATTTCTTTTCATCAGGGTTAGTTGTAAGCAGTGAGTACATTATTGTATCTTTAGGGAACTCGTCCTCAAATGGTAAGATAGTATCTCCAAAGAATATTAATCCCTTACCTTGAGAACTGTTAGTTACATATTTAATTTGAGCGTCTGAAATATGTAATTTCTCTTGTAAAATTTCTCTGTCACCTGATGCCTGATTTAGCATATATATAAAATCACTATTGTCGAGAATATTCTCAATTTCAGGTGAAGCAAGAATATCTTTAACATTCTGTGTAATACCTGTTGGAATACCGCCCCATTTACGGAAACGCTTCCAAATCTCAACAGAATACTTTGCTGTCTGCTCATCACGAAGAAGCAAGTGAAACTCATCGATGTAATACCTAGTTCGCTTTTCCTCATCTCGGTTCATTGATACTCTGTTCCATACTTGGTCTTGAATAATCAACATTGCAACCTTTTTCAACTGAGCACCAAGTTCTTTGATGTCAAAACAAACAAGACGATTGTTAATATCAATATTTGTACGATGATTAAACAAAATTTGAGAACCATTTACATACATTTCAAGAGAGTTTGCAACTCTTGTTGCTACTTCTTCCACATCTGGTTTTCTAAGTTCCACAAGCAAATCTGCAAGAATAGGCATATTTTCGGCACAAGGATTGTTTTGGAAAAATCTGTTGTAAATTCTTCTTGTACAAAGGTCAATAATAGAGCGTTCTTCTGATGTCAAGCCATATTTTCCGCCTATGATAATTTCGCAAAAAGAAATTAAAAAGTCAGATTTTGTAGAAATCGGGTTATCCTCATCATCAATGTTAGTCAAACTAATATCCATTGGATTAATATATTGACAACTGCTCATTGCTATTTTTACTACCTGACCGCTAAGATAGTTCACAAGAGGATAATACTCTCCCTCTGGGTCTGTAATAAAAATGTCATTTAATGTTGTGAGAAAAACATCAATGATTTCTCTTTTTACAGAAAATGACTTACCAGAACCCGGTGTTCCGAATATCAATCCATTTGGATTTTTTAATTTTGTTCTATCACCCAAAATCATATTTTTGCTGATTGCGTTCAGACCGTAATATGTACCACCTTTTTGGAATATTTCTTTTGTAGCAAACGGAACAAACACAGCAACTGCTGATGTTGGTAAAGCTCTTTCGATAGGAACAGCGTTATATCCAAGTGGCAACGAAGATACAAAGGCTTGTTCTTGAAGATAATCAAGGGTGAATAGTTTGCAATTGTTTTTTTGAGTAATTCTTTTAAGTTTATCTAACTGCAATTTATTCTTCTTTGCAGAAGTAGCATAATTTCGAATAGTAACAGTAACCATAAACAATCTTTCGTTACGGCTGTTTAAGTCCTCAAGCATACTTCTAAGTTCTTCAAGATACATCTGTATTGAAGGAGGTAGAATGTCAGAGTCATAGCCTGACATACTTGCTTTTTTCTGTTCATCAATCTTCATTCGCTCAACATCAGTCAGCTTTCCTCTTACAAGTTTTAGAGCCTTTAATTGGTCAAATGGTTTGATGTGAAAATTCACTGCAACTAAATTCTCATCAAGATAATCCATAAGAAATTTATCTGATAGTTCTCCTGCTAAAATATTGATTGATGTAACACTACCAAATCCCTCGTTTAGTTCGAACTCATTTTTCTTGAATTTCATAGACATTGGTGCTACAAAGTCTTTGGTTGAATAACCACTTCGTTTCTTCAGCTCCCAATCAAATATAAACGGTTCGTCAGAAAAAGGATTTAATGAATGATATATAGTTTCTAAACGCTTGTGACCATTTAACTGTTCTGCCTTAACTCTAAATTCAGCAAAGAGTTTAATAACTTCTTCTGTAATGGAATTTAACTTAGTACGAGCTTGTTTTAATGATTTTGCTTCAATGCTATAAGTTAAATATTTCTTTATAGTTTCACCGTTTTTACCACTCACAAGCTGATGGCATCTCATATCAGAGTATTCTTTACGAACATCGTTATGAGCATCATTTTGAGGTGGTATTGCAATATCGTTTACTAAATCCTCTTTGTTGACTTTTTGGCTTTCGTAGGTAAATTGAAACTTAATAGAGTCATCAAAGTAGTTATGTAAATTACACCACGATGAAAATATACTGTTTTTATCATCAAACGAACCCAGTTGATAGTTTGTATCAAAAAATTCAATAGTCTGAGAGTAGATTTTTCCACCTAAATAGCAAGTACCGTCTTTGAAAATTTCGGTATAAGGTAACATAGACTGTGTTGCAGAATTATTATTCGTGTTTCTGCTTTTTAGTTTATGCATTCTTTGTCTTACTTGCTTTTGCTGTTCTTTAGTAAGTTGTATTTTGTTTTTGGCAGACATTACTTTTTCACCTTCTTTGTTTTTATATTTCTGTCAGCAGGGTCTAAATTAGAAATAAGATGGTGTAATTCGTTATACTCAATCTGTCTTTCTATTGACGAGAAGATATTTTCACTCTGATAAGTGCGAACCTTTGGTTTTTTAAAAAATTCAATCATTAATTTTGCTGATTGTTCAAGATGTAAACCATTTTTGTTATATAATCCGCACATAATAAAAGGCATTGCTATTATGCCCATAGCTAAAATAGGAATAGTTAAATCATTTGCAAGAGGTTTAACTATAAAAAAAGCTGGCAACCCTAATAACAAACCTATACCGAAACAAATAATTTGTCTTTTAGTAAGACCGAACATAAATTTTTGCTTAATCAAAGCCATATCTTTGGGGATTTTTACATAGTGATTTTGCATTTTAATTCTCCTGTTACCACTTATGCCCCAGTGGGGCATAAGTGGTATATGAATAGTGTGTTAGTGAGCTGAGAATACTGACTTGGAAATAGAACTTGAACGGAATATAGTGAATATAAACGCAACAATAAATCCTAGAAGTATAGCCATTGTCATAATCACATCACCACTTTCACCGCTCATCATAGTAGATAGTGCATTGGCGAATAATGCTTTAAATATCGCCAACGCAACCACTATAAAGAACCCTTGGAAAGCGAGTGCAAAAATATTCCTCAGCCAGTTTTTACCGATTTGTCCCCAATCATTATTCATCATTGTAGCCATCGGTATAGGGGAGATTGATAGGTACATAAACACCTCAATAATTCTGCTTGCAAGAACAATTATTATTGCACCCAACAGTACAAGTGTTACTATTACGATTACAAACGAGATAATTAAAGTTACAATAAGCGTACCTACATCAAGACTTATTAATGCTGAATGAAAATCAGCACTATCTATTAAATCACTGCTGATAAGTCCCGTTCCTGTTGGGAATATGGTGGATAAACCGTTTGCAACAGCTTGTGTGCCAAATGTAAATATAGCTGTTGTTATGTCAAAAACATTTGAGATTAGCAATATTCCACAGAAGGTTTTGATTATCCATTTAATAAAAATTGAGTCATCAAAATCCCTGAAATTGTTTCCGCCCATAACAGCTTGTAACAAATCGTTTATTACTACTACACACAGAATAAATCCTGCAACAGGAACTATCACATTGTCAGACAATGTATGTATTGTAGTCCAGATAGGTGTTCCTGCACCTGAAGTAGCTCCAGTAAAACTTTCAGGACTACCAAGAAATTGTGCAAAAAGTGGGTTTACACCAGTATCATCGGCATTATTCAAACTATTTGACAATAATTCGCTTGTTGTGTTAATACAACTTTCTATGCCACTTGCAAGTGTATCTTTACACCAATCTTCGATAGCTGTTACAGCATCGCTGACTACGCCCATTTATAACCACCCTCTTTCTTCACGGTTTTATTGGCAAAAGATAATAACCGTATGTTTTTATAAATTAAATTTCAAAAATTAGATTGCACCCATAAACATACTTTGAAGAACAGGAACCATAACAAGTGCTAAAATAATTAGTGCCAATCCTGCAACAAACTGCTTAATACCCTGAGATTTTGCACCTGGGTTATCACTACCGTAACCCTCGATAAGGTTAACTACACCCCAAATACCAAGACCACCACCGATTAAACAGATTACTGTTTTTAGTACGGTCATTGCACTGGTAATAAAATCGGTTGGGTCAACCGCACCGCTGGCAGCAAAAGCTGATACTGTTGCCATTGACATAACGCACATTGCTGAAATAGCCATTACGATAAGCTTCTTAATACTTCTGTTGTTCTTTGTAATACTTTTTACGATTTTTGAATTTTTCATTTTTATTTTCTCCATTCTTAAATAACTTAGTTTGTTTTTGTTGTGTACTGCTCAATAACTGTGTTGCTGTTAATAATTGCCTTATGTTTTTTTACATTGGCAACATACTTTGCAACATCAAAGAAATTCTTTTTATCGTAATCAAGCAGATATGGGTACATTTTATGTTTTGTTATGTCAAATTTCTTTGACATAAAAGGTCGCAAACCTCGGATTTGTAAAATACATTCTGTATTGTCCATAACCTGTAATTGGTCTTGCGTTTTAAGCTCTTTACCGAGCTTTTGATAATTCATACAATAGCTTTCGCTTTGTCCTCTTGTTTTTGATGTGGTGAACATATCAATCGTTTCTTTACCAAGTGACTCTGATATTTCTTTTAGCGTTGTTTTTTCCTTGCCACCCAAAAACAGAGTTGCATCACAGTTACCTTCGATAGTGTCTGCATTGTCCTTGTAAATTGCTTTAAGCTGAGATTTTGTTTGCAAAATCATACTCGCAGAAATCTCTCGGCTTCGGATAGTTGCGATGAGCTTTTCCCAGTCTGGTATCTGACCTATATTCGCAAACTCATCAATCAGACATCTGACGTGATATTTTAATCTTCCTGAACCGTCTGGATTGTTATCGGCTTTCGTACATAGCAAATTGAATAATTGCGAATACATCATAGCTACAAGGAAATTGAAAGTAGCATCAGTGTCTGAAATTATGATAAATAACGCTGTTAATTCATCACCAAGGGTATCAAGTTGCATTTCATCGTAGCTTGTAATTTCAAGTACCTTGTCGATTGAAAAAGGAGCTAATCTTGTTGAACAAGAAATCAAAATTGATTTAGCGGTCTTTCCTGCTGCCAACTTATACGCTTTGTATTGTCTAACAGCAAATCGACCTAAGCTCACCTGCTCGGCAGATGGCTCTATATCTTTTAGGGACTCATAGTCCTTGCTTTCTTCTGCAAATTCTTCATCTTCGTCCCAACTGTTTTCAATCCACTTTTCCAAGTAATAAAATGCATAATCAATAGCATTTTTGAAGCTCTCGTCATCTTCTCTGCATTCAGAAGCATTAACGAACTCTATGAGTGTTTCAAAATTCCATTCTTCTTGCGGACAAGTAGTAAAAATGAGTGCAATATACGAGGTGTACAGTAACTTTTCGGCTTTAACCCAGAAATCATCACCGCCAGTTTCTTTTGTTGAAGTGTTTTTTATTAAAACTTCAACAAATTTTAAAATATCCTGTTCTCGTGTTTCAGGTCGTATGTAAGCGAAAGGGTTATAG
>JAXJTR010000021.1:0-4765 GCA_036309465.1 Acutalibacteraceae bacterium | reverse complement strand
CTTATACGGTAGGACTCACCTCTTGTACGACTTCCACTTATATGGTAGGACTCACCACTTTTACAAGAGTTTGTAAACTCTCATATGATAAGCTATAAGCCTATCTTCAATTATATTATACATAAATGACTGAATTAAGTCAAGAATTATAATGTATCATCGCAATATAAGGTTGCTGTAATAACTTCTGGCCGAGGACAGCCAGAAGCTATTACAGCACAGGTGCAAAAAAGCAATATAAGGCTTGTATAGCGTTTTTAGTTAAAAATTATAAGTTTCTTAACTCATCAATAAAAATGCTACACAGGGCAAATACAAGTGTTTTATTATGATTTTAAATCATATTGACTTATCATCTTTACTTTTTGATTTATTCTCTTTTTCTGGTGGGTCATTTTTTCGCTCTGAAAGGATTGTTTTCTTTCCGAATAAATGAGTCCTTTTTTTAGGTTCTTCGCTATTTAATTTTGACATAGCTTCCGTATTAAGTTCATCTGTTATTAGTGTTAGTCTTTTGCTTTTTGTATTAAGTTCATCTTCAAATTCAAAAGGCTTTGCAAGCATTTCTTTAGCAGACTCATAATCTATATCAAGTTTATTTAGTTCTGATGTTTGTCTGAAAAGATGATTTTCAAATTGCGATATAGCTTTTTCAAGTTTTTTTAAATTACTTGAAGCCGAGTCGGTAAAAGTTACTGTATAGCGTTCTGCTCCCACTATTGTAGCTTTTATATCATCTAAGAAATACCCCTCGTTCTTCAATTCGATTGGAAATCCGTACACATCACCAATGGATAAAGTTTTACCTTTATTATTTGGATTTTTTGCAGAGTTTACTGCCGAGAACAATGCTTGTGTAGCCTCTTTTCGGTCTGTGTATTCAGTACCACCTATTGTTGCTTTGAATATAGGCATATTTTCATCATCCAAAAGTATTTGCTTTGATTTTTCTATATCTGCTTTAATATTAGTGATACGATTACAGAGCTGTTCACGCTTATCAGGGTAAGCAGTCACTTTGTCCTCAAGCTCATACTTTGTGTTAAAATATTCTGTTCGGTATAAGGAAAGCTCAGCTACTCTGTTCTCAAGAGTGAGCTTCTCTTTGATGCGTTCATCGCCAGTACAGAGAGCTTTAATCTCTGAATATGTAAGTGCTTCTTGGTCAACATCACTACATTTTCTTGCTGGTGCTTTTGAAGTCATAATCTGGCTTATGAATTTCTGTTTCTTTTCAAGTATCTGATAGCTATACGCATCAAATGTACCCTTTGTAACATATCGGAATAAATGAACATTCTTATTAATATTGCCTTGTCGCACCATTCTTCCACGGCGTTGCTCCAAATCAGAAGGTCTCCACGGTACATCTAAATCGTGTAGTGCAATAATTCTATCTTGAACATTAGTACCCGTTCCCATTTTACCAGTTGAACCAATAAGCACCCTGACTTCGCCAGAACGCACCTTTGCAAATAACTCTGCTTTTTGCTGTTCATTATTGGCATCGTGAATAAAGGCAATTTCTTTTGGTGATACTCCTTGAGCTATGAGTTTTTCTTTAATATCATCATATACACAGAAAGCACCAGAGTCCTCGATTGCATCAATTTCAGCCATACTCTTTTCTTCAACATCTTGCTCGGTAGTTTCTTTTATGCTTCTGGACTTAGGCACACCCAAATCACAGAAGATAATCTGAGTAAGCTTCTCATCAGCAGTTTCCTTGTAATAATGAAGAACATTTGATACACATTTATTTAACTTTGTGTTCGGATTATCCTCGAGGTCAGGGTCAATTAATCTTGGGTCAAGTCCTACTTTTCTACCATCACCAGTAATTTTAAGCATATTATCAACACTTGGGTCAACTGCACCAGTATTAACATCATCAGCTCTCATAGATAATTCTTCAACTAAATCTTGTTGTAATTCAGTTGGTTCGACATTTATTATGTGCAACTCACATTCAGGTACATTCAGTTTAAGCGTATCACTTGTTTTAATATCTGCAACTTGCTTGAACATAGAAATCAGTTCTGGCATATTTGCATATTCGGCAATGCGTGTACGCTCTTTAAATTTATTGCCAGTCGGAGCTAATTCATACTCCGTTTTCTGCTTACCAAATGTTGACACCCAGTTATCAAAATTCTGCATATTGTTGTGGCTTGCAAGAAAATCATATTGCAAGTACCTCATCATTGTATGCAGTTCGGTGACACTATTTGAAATTGGTGTTCCAGTTGCGAACACAACACCCTTTCCGCCTGTTTTCTCGTCAAGGTATCTACACTTCATAAATAACTCTGTAGCTCGCTGTGAAGCTCGTGAAGATATACCAGACACATTCTGTAGTTTTGTTACAGACATCAAATTTTTAAACTCGTGAGCTTCGTCAACAAATAGCTTATCTATTCCAAGTTCTTCAAAATATACTGTGTTATCTTTATTTTTGGCTTCAAGTTTATTTAGCTTATCCTCAAGACTCTTTTTGGTGCGTTCCATAGCCTTAACTAAGAATGAACTGCCATTTTGTTCTTTTAGCTCACTGATACCATTAATAATATCTCTTATTTGTTCCTTGTATATTTCCTTTTGCCTTTGAGGGGAGATAGGTAACTTTGTAATTTGAGAATGACCGATGATAACAGCATCATAACTGCCTGTAGCTATTTTGCTCATAAACTTTTGACGATTGCTTTTTGTAAAATCTTTTTTGGTAGCTACTAATATATTAGCTTTTGGATAAAGCTTCAAGAAGTCTGAGCCTACCTGTTCGGTAAGATGATTTGGAACTACAAACATTGATTTATTACAGAAACCGAGCCTTTTACTTTCCATAGCAGTTGCAATCATTTCAAAAGTTTTGCCAGCTCCCACACTATGTGCAAATAAAGTATTTCCACCGAATATTGCGTGAGCAATAGCATTTTTCTGATGGTCGTGCAACTTAATATTTGCGTTCATTTCAGGGAATGTCATTCCTGAACCGTCATACTCTCGTGGTTTAATGCAGTTAAATTCTTTATTGTATTTTTCTACAATATCATTTCTTCTCTGAGGGTCACGGAATATCCATTCTTTAAACTCTCGTCTTATTAAACTTGACTTTTGTTGCAGAATTTTCGTTGTTTCTATATCCAAAACACGAACAGTATTTCCACGGTCATCAAATACGGTGTTTCCGAACTCGTCAACCTTATCTTTGTACGCTTTAGGGTCATTTAGATTAAGGATATTTTCAAATATCTGGTAAGCATTTTTTGATGGAATACCATAGGTCTTTGTAGCAGTTACCGACCTATCTGCACTCTTATTCGTTATATTCCATCTTCCTGTGTGTTCAGAGTATTCTATCTCAATATTTTTTCTACCTTTGTTCTGCCAAGGAAACCTTGAAGGTTTATCAATACGATGTTCATTAGGTGTTTGAAAAACTTCATACATAAACTGCTGATAATACTTTATATCTAACCAAGTAGCACCCAGATTTATGTCAATGTCACCTGCTTTAAGAGGTTCTGGCTTTGCTTTTTCCAATGCAATACAGTTAGCTTGATACATAGGATTATTCATAGCACTTGCTTCAGCAAGCTCTAGCTTCTTGTAAATATCTCCTGAGAGATATTCCGATGCAGTCTGATAAACAATATTATCATCTGTAGAAAGCTCTGGAACAGGGTATATTTCACCTTGTAATTGCTCAACAAGCACATCTTCAGGAATATCTGATAACTTAGACATATACTGCAAATCAACATTACCTTTTTGGAATACCGAAACAGTAAGAGCTTCTTTTGCATTGTCTGCGTGTTCAATTACTTCTACAGGTTTTATCGTTCTTTTGGTGAACAAGTCTGATTTCTTAATAAGTTTATCTTTATCAACCTTTTCTTCCAAAGAAGAAAGCAAAGGATAAGAAGTATCATTAACAAATAGGGAACGATTTGTTTGGTTGTGAATTAAACCATAGGTTTTATTAAAATGGTCATAGGTAGCAGTTAATTTGCCTTGAAGCTCCGTAATCTTCTCATCGCTCACATAAGTTTGCTGAGCTTCAAGAAGTTCTCTAACCACACTACGCAACTCAATATAGGCTTTGGCTCTTTCGATATTATTCTTTGTATATCTTTTACCCCAAAGCTCTTTTGCACTAACTGTTTCTAAATTTTTATCTTCATTACTTCCGTAAAAATAGAGGTCTTTATCTTGCATAAAGAAGCTCTCTGCACGAAGATTTTCAGGTACATGTACTTCTTTATCAATCTTCTTTAATGGCTCTGGTTTGCTCTTTATTTCAGGTATAACACCAAAAATATGACTTACTGCATTATCTAGTAAATCGGAGAGGTTTTTATTTTCGTAAGGAACACACATTGTATCATCATTTCGTCCGTACATTTTATTACCCTCAACGATTTCACCTAAAACCATTTCACGATTTTTTACAAAATAGTTATTAATTGTGAACTCAGATGTACCCTCGGTTAAGACTCCAACATTTACCCAATCAGGTGTTTTTTCAGGCGGTGTGGAGCGTTTTTGTAAAAATATAATATCAGAGGTGACTTCTGTTCCTGCCGTCTTAAAAGCATTGTTTGGAAGTCGGATAGCACCAAGTAAATCAGCCTTTTCGGAGAGTGATTTTCTAAAGGAACTGTCTTTTTTATCTAATGTTCCTTTTGAGGTGACAAAAGCAACCACACCACCATCACGCACTTTATCTAAAGCTTTGGTAAAGAAATAATCGTGTATCTTTAAG
>JAXJTR010000020.1:0-7586 GCA_036309465.1 Acutalibacteraceae bacterium | reverse complement strand
GATAAACGAGGAATGCCTCTTGAAGAAAGGTATTTGTTAAGACAAACCGAATCTAAAGCAGTAATTGATGAATTCTATGCTTGGATAAATTCTGTAAAGAACAAAATCTTGCCACAAAGCTGTGTGGGCAAGGCGATTACCTATGCCATAAATCAGAAAGAAGCTCTTTGTAGCTTCCTTCTGGACGCACGAATTCAACTAAGCAACAATCTCGCAGAGCAAAGCGTGAAGCCGTTTGTTATAGGTAGAAAGAATTGGTTATTTTCCAACACTGTTAGCGGAGCAACCTCATCAACAATTATATATAGCATTATTCAGACAGCTATAGCTCATGACCTTATACCAGAGAAATATCTGACATATGTATTTGCACAAATACAGTATGGTAAAGATGTGAGAACTTATCTTCCTTGGTCAGGGCAGATACCTGAATATTGTAAGTCGAAAAAGCCTCAGCAGAAGTAATGTGCTGAGACTTTTATGCGTGCTTGAGTTGACGCTTACTCTTGAATTTTTAGTATTCAATTCTAAAATAATCAAGATAAGCTTTAAATCTATCTTGAGCAGTAAGACATGTATCCAACAAAAATCCCTTTTCGTTATCCCACTCTTTTAAACCTCGGTAATAGAAAAGTTTCAGATCATCCTGAATAATAAATGGTACGATATTGTGCTTTAGACATTCTTTAAACAGTATAAGTCTACCTACACGACCATTACCGTCTTGAAATGGGTGTATGCGTTCAAAAGTAACATGAAATGCTATGATATCCTCAAAGGTAACATTACTTTTTGCGTTGTAGTCTGCAAGCAATTTGCTCATCTTATCGGCAACCTGTTCAGGTAGTGCAGTCTTGCAACCACTAACCTCGTTAGGAAGCTTTTTATATTCGCCAACAGCAAACCAATCCTTACGGTTGTCGCTTGTTCCAAATTTAAGAGTTAAATGTAGCTGTTTGATGAATTTTTCACTCAAAGTAGCACCTGCCTGCTCAATTACCATATCAATGCAACGGAAGTGATTAGAGGTTTCAATAATATCATCTACATTGATAGCTTCATTTTCAAAGCCTAAGGTATTGGTTTCAAAAATATAGCGAGTCTGGTCATGGGTCAAACGACTACCCTCTATATGGTTTGAGTTGTATGTGAGTTCAATCTGGATTTTATGATATATACCCCCACTTGTTTTTGCAGATTTTTGTTCACGGAGGATACTCAAGAGTGACCGTACAGAAGTCTTCTTGTTGAGTCGCTCAGGCTTTTGTGCATTTTCAGGTATATGCCAAACCTTGCCGATAAGCTTTGAGTCAGCAATTCTACCTTGAGCACAATAATTTCGAACACTACGCTCAGAAATCCCCCATTTTTCAGCCATTTCTGCTACTGATAAGTATTGCATAATTACCTCCTAGTATGAGTTTTACATAAATATTATACCACAACATCGGCAAAATAACAATTATAAAGTTATTATGATTTTAAATATTGCCGATGTTTTTAAGTATCAAATTCAGAGATTAAAACTGCTGTCAATTTGCTCAAGCACCTATTTAAACTTGTTTTAATTGATAGACAAAACAAAGAGTGACTGATATAATATCGGTAAAAACAAACTTGAATTTGGAGGAGAGAATATTATGAATAACAATTTTCCGTTAAATAGATTTGACTTTTTAAATTTAGTAAAAAACATACAGCAGATGAATGTGCTACCGGATGTGATTACTGATACTGAAACGGGAATAGAGTTTTATGGTGTTAATTCTGTATCCAGAGACTTTCTGATTCAATTTTTTATGGAATTTAATTTGATTGATAATCTTGCACAAAAAGACAGTGAACAAAAATACGAAAAACAGTTACAACATGATGTGAAAAATTATCAGTTTTATCCATCATGGGTAGAAATTACTTTTGCAAAGGTAACGGTAGGATATGTTGGGATTTATGTGAATTCAGATTTTAGTTTAATCTTTGAAAAAGACGATGACGAATGGAAGTTTTTCAAAGCGTCAAATTCCAATTTGTGGAGGTGTTTCCTATGATACAGAAAGCAACTAAGGACGATGCTAGTGTTTTGGCAGAAATGGCTGTTCAGATGTGGAGTAACCATACTATTGATGAGTTAGAAGCAGAATTTTTAGAAGGAATTAAGAATAATAAATTAATATTTTTTATCAACTATAGAGACAACTTGCCCGTAGGTTTTGCGCAATGTGGTTTGCGATTTGACTATGTAGAGGGTACAAAAAGCTCTCCTGTGGGATATCTAGAGGGTATATTTGTAGAAGAAAATTTTCGTAACAAAGGCTACGCAAAAGAACTTCTTAATGCGTGCGAAAACTGGGCAAAAGATAAAGGCTGCAAAGAGTTTGCAAGTGATTGCGAGTTTGATAATCTTACAAGCTTAAAATTTCATTTATCTATGGGTTTTGATGAAGCTAACCGTATTATATGCTTTAGAAAAGAGCTTTAAGGTAAAGAGGTGAATCATAATGACATATACACAAAGAAGCGAAGACTTATTATTTAAACAAAATTTTGATAATAATGATGATGAAGATTACCATAAATTAATTGAATTGTTAAATAGCGAAGAAACATTTCGCACTTTTGGAGATGGCTTGCTTTGCTTTCTTCAAAACCGTAACCCTGGGTTAACTGCTGACACAGCTACTAAATATATTGAAAAATTATGTGAAGAAACAGGAGTTCTTGTTAAAGATATTGCTAATACAGGTACATTTAGAAATTGGTTTAAGGTTGGACTACGTCCTGATAAGGGTAATAATAACAGAAAAAGAATTTTCGCACTTGCATTTGCTTTGCAACTTACTGCAGAAGAAACTGCCGAATTGTTCCACAAAGTCTATCTTGACCGTGCTTTTGATTATCGTAATATAGTAGATATCGTATGTTATTTTTGTATTGCTAATAATAAATCATGGCAAGATGTAAATCGTATTCTTGATATTGTTAAAGATATGGATTTTGATAATAGCGACTATACAACATATACTTCACAAATAAAAAATGATGTACAAGCTATGGCAGATGAGAATGCTTTGGTTGAGTACATAAAAAACCACGGACATAATCTTGAGAAAAGAAATGTTGCAGCAAAGAAATACAGAGAACAGTTAATAGCTGAAAATATTAAACTGGCTGAAGATGAGGTTCAGCTAGAAAAGCATAGAAAAAAAGCGACCGAACTTAAAATGAAAACAGAAGAATATTTTGAGTTTGAAACACCAGAATTATATAAATTTTATAGATGTACTACAACCTCATTAAATCATTTATACGAAGTTATTACTGGTTTATCTGTTTATAATAAAGAGAAAAAGGTAAGAAAAAGACTATTTAAAAATTCTCGTTTACCTAAGGAGATTAAAAGTAGATTCCCAGAAGCAGACACACTTTCAAAGCCAGAACCAACATACGAAGAGCTACGTAAATTAATTATCCTACTTTATTCATATAAGCATTGGGTTAAATTGCGATTTAATGAAGAGAAATCAGACATAGCTATATATGAAGAAGAGATAAATAATTATCTGAACGAAAGTGGTTTTTCGCCTATATATTATGGAAATCCCTACGATTGGCTGTTTTCGTTTTGTGCAATGTCAAACAATCCATTAGATACATTCAGAGAAATAATAGCCGAAGTGCTTGAGGAAGATTAATCAATGAAAGTTACAGATACGGATTTCTGTAATGTAATATGTATACACAACAATAAAGGAGTGTGTAATACTATGAAAAGAGTTCCCTTAAATCAGGGTGATAAAATCAATCTTAATAACCGAGAATATACCATTGACACAGTTATTGGCGATGGTGCTACTTGTATTGTGTATTCTGCTTATTATGAAGACAATCTAGGGTTGCCTCATCGTGTAAATATTAAAGAGTGCTATCCGTATAATGCTGATGTCACTCGTGAGGGTGAAACTCTTGTATGGATGTCAAAAAATGAAAGAATACAAAGCCAGCTTGCCTTTACAACTACATATAAAAAGCTGATGAATAATCAAAAAGGTAACTATATAGTCCATGCTTTTGATATCGGCAGGTGTAACGAAACGTTGTATATAGTTATGGATGCAAATGACGGAGTTACTTTTGATAACGATAATGCAAATAATCTTAGTGATATATTAACCACTGTAAAATTACTTGCGTATGTTGTAGGTGAATATCACAAAAACGGATATCTTCACCTTGATATAAAGCCAAGTAATTTCCTTGTGTATCCTCGTCCAAGTGACCATATTATATTATTTGATATGGATACTATAACACCTATCGAAGATATTAAGTCAGGCAAAGTTCAGGTTTGCTCTTATTCAGATGATTGGGCTGCACCAGAACAAAAACAAGGTAAAATCAATAAATTATGCCCTGCTACAGATATTTATGCTATTGGTGCTGTGCTTTTTGAAAAAGTTATGGGCAGACAGGTTGAATGTGGTGATTCTTGTCTTTTTGCTGAATGGGAGTTTGACGGAGAATTATTTAAGGATGTAAATCCAAAGATAAAAAGACTTCTTAGTAATATTTTCAGAAAAACTATCTCTGCTAACATTAAATGTCGTTATCAATCAGCAAATGACCTTATAAAGGCTTTAGCAGAGGCAATTAAGGTTGCAAATAGCGATACATACCTAAAAGGTGACGATATTTGCTGTAGTGGTTGCTTCTTTGGTAGAGAGAATGAACTTAATCTTATTAAGTCATATTTTGATTCAAAAAAGAAAGCTGTATTTTTACACGGATTTGGTGGTATTGGTAAAACTGAAATAGCACGCAGATATGCACAGCTTAACAGTAAGAAATACGATAATGTTCTGTTTATAAAATACAACGGAAATGATACCTTACAAGAGCTTCTTAATGATATAGATATCGTTAATTTTGATACAGATGACAGCAAGGAAAAATGGCGTAAACTTCGTAATCTGCTAGATGAACACACATTAGTTATAGTTGATAACTTTGATATTGAGCTCGGTGCAGACAATGGTCTTAAATCGTTGTTTGAAACAAAGGCAAACATCTTAGTAGCTACTCGTACTGATTTTAGCTCTGTTTATAACGGTGATAAGTATGGTTATATCGAGGTAAAGGAGCTTGCTACCTCTGAATTGGAGCAGATGTTTATTACTAATGCGAAAATCACATCTATTACCGAAGATGATAGATGTATATTAAAGAAAATCTTTAAACTGATTGAAAATCATACATACGCAACAGAGCTATTAGCAAAACAAATGTGGTATTCAAGTTGGTCTGTTGAAGAGCTTTATCAGAAAGTTAAGTCCGGATTTTCTTCTTTAGAAAAAGTAGAGAGAATTACTACAAATAAAGATGAAGATACAGTAAAAGATAACTCTCTTAATATTCTGAGAGCTGTATTTAATATCGCTAGTTTAAGCGAAGCACAAAAACAAGTTTTAAGAGATTTTTGTTTATTGGATTTTGTTAAGATAACAAAAGATTTCTATGAAGAATTATTACAATATGATCTTACTAGTTATAGTATAGCCATTAAGGATAAACGTGATTTACAACAACCCGTAATACCTCTTGATGATATTAACACATTGATTGAAATCGGTTTGTTGAAAAATGAACATAAATATTATTCATTACACAAATTAATAAGAGAATTAATTAAAATTGAATTACAACCTGATGAAACGAATTGTACCAGTGTTTATTTTTATGTTTTGTATGTTATAGAGTGGTTTTCAGAAGAAAATCAATATTCCGAAGCGTTGAATGCAGAAGCGGAATATAAAGCTACATTTTTATTGCGTTTTTTTGAAGCACTCGATTTAACTAACATTATAAATGTAAAACTCATTTTAAAATGGCTATGCTATGTTTTCGATAAAACATTTGCTGTGAATGATTTATCACATATCGATAGAAAGTTACTTGCACTATATACAAGATTAGAATATTTGGATATTTGCATGGAAGCAGATGATAGATATGATCTGTATTTTTCACTGTTTAAAGTATGGTTATATAGGTGTAATTATTATTTTCTTGTTGAAAGTGAATATTTACACTAAATGTTGTCTTTGTGTGAGGATAAATCAATAAAGTTTTTTAATTTACTTATGAACGAAATCTACAACGAAGAAGAAGTGCAACAGGTTATATCTTATATAGTAAAACTAATTAATGAATCTCAAACCAAAAGAATATTTATAAGAGAAATGTATGGAGCTGAATTATGTGACGATGATTCAACTATACTGTATTCAAGAATCCCGCAAGAAATTATACAAACAGCTTTTTATATCAAGTCTGACGAGTTTACTATATCTGCTTGGGATAAGCAATACTATAAACTTCCGCTAACTGAAGAGGATATTGAAGAGATAAAATCAAATTCTTCATTGTTTTTTGATGAACCTAATGAGAATATTGATGAATGGTCTATTGAGTGTGATATGATTATAGATGATTTTAAAACTGCTATGGATAAATCATATTTTCTGAATACGCTTTTAGATAACAAAAAATATTCTATATCACAAAAAGCGTATCTGTTGGGTGATTTGTTAGAAAAGGTTTTTTATCCAATGATATCATCAATAGAAATTGATAGCGAAGATTCTTTGTTTAATATAAATGAAACTAATTTATCATTCGTAGGAGCTACATTTTATAAATTAAAAGAACTTGTTGAGAACAATAAAGTGTCAATAGATAAAGTATATGGAGCAGAATGGTCGTTGAACGAACCAACTTTTAATGCTATTGTTTCAGCATATTATGGTACGACAGATTTTTTCTATTGGTTAAATTATAAGAATGAAAAAGAAGAGTTTTTTGAGGATAACAAAAATTCAAACAGATTTATTGATAACGAAATCTCAGTTGATTTTTCAGAATATAAAGAATATAGTTTTCAAGGACGTATTGATCATGTTGCAAATGCGTGCATTAAAATGCGTAAATGTAGATATATTCTTCCAATATTAGCTAAAGAACTTATGGAATTATTACAAAATATCGAATCAAATAATCATGATGAGCTAAAAAAATATTATTCTATGATTCATAAAACGATAGTTTGTACTGAAAGAGCATTAGTAGAGCTTGATAACATCTTTGAAAGTGACCCTGTGTTAGATAGATTAGTAGTATCATTTATTGAAACAAAAAGAACTCTCGGTCAAAACACCAATGCAGACGGTTTTGATCTACTTCGAGATTTCTATGGCTTAATATACAATCAAATTAAAGCGTTATCTGATAGTATTACTAACAAGACATTTGATTTTAAACAAGATAAAGAAGAATAGTTATTTCTTGTGACACCGATTGAGGTAAAACTCGATCGGTGTTTTTCTTTTTGTCAATGAAAGTTACAGATAGAGAAGTCACTTTGTTATTATTAAATCACAAAAACCCGAAAGGAGCAAGTACTTATGTCAAAGAAAATCTGGAATGTTGCCGTTGTAGGCTCTGGCGCTATCT
This sequence comes from Acutalibacteraceae bacterium, assembly GCA_036309465.1. Classification (GTDB taxonomy): domain Bacteria; phylum Bacillota; class Clostridia; order Oscillospirales; family Acutalibacteraceae; genus CAG-964. The sequence goes on along the minus strand of JAXJTR010000020.1, from coordinate 80 downwards.
CCCGTTACCACATCCCCGCTGTGATCGAAAATGAGAATGCTAACCTCTACGCCCTCTGTGATCCCGTTGAGGATATTTTG
>JAXJTR010000019.1:0-6376 GCA_036309465.1 Acutalibacteraceae bacterium | reverse complement strand
GAGATACAGCTCAGGCTGTTAAGTTTGGTGCTGAGGGTATTGGTCTTTGCCGTACAGAGCATATGTTCTTCGAGGGTGACAGAATTAAGGCTATCCGTGAGATGATCGTTTCTGAAACAGTAGAAGAGAGAGAAAAGGCTCTTGCTAAGATTATGCCACTACAGCAGGGTGACTTCGAGGAGATGTACAGAGTTCTTGAAGGCAGACCTATGACAATCAGATTCCTAGATCCACCTCTACACGAGTTCGTTCCTACAAAGGAAGAGGACATCGCAGAGCTTGCTGCTGAGATGAATATGACAGTTGAGCATCTAAAGAGCATCATCGAGGGTCTACACGAGTTCAACCCAATGATGGGTCACCGTGGTTGCCGTTTGGCTGTAACATACCCAGAAATCGCTGCTATGCAGACAACAGCTGTTATCAATGCTGCTATTGCTGTAAACAAAGAGAATCCAGAGTACAACATTGTTCCTGAGATTATGATCCCACTAGTTGGTGAGGTTAAGGAGCTTAAGTATGTTAAGGATGTAGTTACAGCTACAGCTGACAAGATTATTGCTGACGCTGGCGTAGAGCTAGAGTACAAAGTTGGTACAATGATCGAGATTCCAAGAGCTGCTCTAACAGCTGACGAGATCGCTAAAGAGGCTGAGTTCTTCAGCTTTGGTACAAACGACCTAACACAGATGACATTCGGCTTCAGCCGTGATGACGCTGGTAAGTTCCTAGATTCTTACTATGACACAAAGATTTACGAGTCAGATCCATTCGCTAAGCTAGACCAGACAGGCGTTGGCAAGCTAGTTAAGATGGCAGTAGAGCTAGGTAAGCAGACAAGACCTGACATTAAGCTAGGTATCTGTGGTGAGCACGGTGGTGACCCATCATCAGTTGAGTTCTGCCATAACGTTGGTCTAAACTATGTATCATGTTCTCCATTCAGAGTTCCAATAGCTAGACTAGCTGCTGCACAGGCTGCTCTAAAGGAAAAGGCTGCAAAATAATTAATTTGGAATAATTCCGAATTATAATAATACAAAAATTGACCTTGTAGAGTATAATGCTCTGCAAGGTCTTTTTCTATACTTAAAGCTTTCGATTAGTATAATATAGATAAAATCGCATATTATTTCTTCATAACAAAATCCCCTTAGTGTATACACTTGAAAAACATTAGCTTTTTAAGGATACATTAAGGGGATATTTTATATAGTTATTTTTAAGTATTAACTTCTGTAAAAATACACATAGGCATTATTTATTTGCACCTTTATAACCTCTTTACCTTGGAAAGATGGAATATACAAATAAGTGTCAACGGATTGGTTTTTGTAGGTAACAAGCAAATTGAAATCACTTAAAGTAAATGTACCACTGCTTTTACCATCAATAATTGCTGCACCCATACCTATAGTAAAATTACCATTTTCTTTAATAGTCAAGCTTCCGCCATATTGTCTGTATGAAGAACCAAATAATTGCTCAAGGTGTAGCTCTTTTCCGTCAGCTACATCTACAGCGGTTAATGGTAGCCAAGTACCAACTAATTCCTCAGGGGTAATATTAGCTGGTGTTATTGTTAGGGTGTTATCTGTAGGTTTATCTGCAGGTGCAACAGTTGGGTTGGTTACTGATTCATCTACAAATTCATAAATATCATCTGTAGGAACCTCTGTTACATTATCTGTAGGTGGATTTGTTGTAATCTCAGTTATATATTCTGTTGAAATTTCAGCGGTTGGCTCGTTGTTTACTGTAGTGTTGTTTTCAGTTGTAGTAATTTCTGATACAGCCTCTGTAGGTTTATTTGTGTCTGTTTTGTTTGTATTTGTACTATTTGCACAGCCTGCTGTTATAGACATAGCTATAATAAGACAAAGCAATCCTGCTGTAGTTTTCTTTTTCATAAAAACACCTAACTTTCTTTATTTTATACACATAAATGCACACATAGTACCTCGTTTGCCATTAGTAGCACGGTGCGACCATAACAAATCGCTATTACAGCGTGTGCAAACATCGCTTATTGTTATGTTATTTTCAGGAACTCCCGAAAGCATAAGAATTTGCTTATTAGTTTCTAATAAATCAGCCATATACTTTCCGTTGCTTTTAGTTGTCATTATTTTATCAAGGTCTAAACCTTCCACTGATGCAAAATTATCATAACAGCTTTGGTCAATCTCGTAACAACACTTAGATATAGCAGGCCCAATAAAACAATATATATCTTTTGTATCGCTATTGTAGTCTGTAATCATAGTCTTAATAACATTGCTACATATTTTATTAACTGTTCCTCTCCAGCCGGCGTGGGCAAGTGCTATAACCTTTTTATTTTTGTCTATAAAAAATACAGGAGTGCAGTCAGCGTAATATGTTACCAAGGTTACCCCGTTTTCGTTAGTAACTAAAGCATCTACACTATCCATATCTCGTGGTTTAGTAATTCCAATTCCGCAATCATTTTTAGTAACTTTTCTTACTATGGTGTTGTGGTCCTGTGCCGACGCAACAAGAGTGTCAAATTCAAAGCCTGTAGCATGGCAAAAAAGCTTATAATTAGTTATAACTTTGTTTTCATCATCGCCACGATTTAGTGCAAGATTCATTGTGCTAAATTCGCCAGAGCTTACACCGCCTAACCTAGTTGAAAATGCGTGATTTACAAAAGAGATATTTTCAAGCTCCTTAAATGTTAAAAAAGGAACATTGTTATTAATGTTTAAATTCATAACTTCACTGCTAAAGGCAGGTAAATTCATAATATTTTCCTCGCTATATTTAAAATTGTAGTTGTGGTTTTTATTATAATGATTTATCTATAAAACAGAAAATCTTACACTTTACATTATATAACTTTCAGTGTTATAATACAAGTGAACAAATAGTAACAATTTTATTGTAAGATTATTAATAATAGGGGTATAGTAATGAATTTGTTTAGTTCTGGATTGTTTGGAAATAATATAGATGTTAGCTGTGATTATTGTCACAATGGGCAAAAAATTAACGGAATAATTATATGTAAAGCTAATAAAGAAATAGTAGATGGCAAGTGTAGTAAATTTAAGTATAATCCTTTAATGCGTGTGCCTAAAACAGCCCCAAACTTACCAAGTTATGACCCAAAAGATTTTGAATTATAATGCACTACAACGCTGAGCTTTAATTTTTAAAGTAATAGTAGATGACACTGATAATTATGACCAAAACATAAACAGGCAGATAACCGAAAAAGTTATCTGCCCTTTTATATTTAACAGTAATATGAGTTATGAAAAGCACTAACAGTGTTTTAAATTTCTTCTATGTCTATTGCACTATTATCATTGGTGACTTCAACTGTTATATTGTCATCAATAGCGTTATTATTCTGACTACTTTCTGTAGCTGTTTCTAAAGCTTCATTGCTTTTATCGTTTAGAATGTTATCCTCTTGCTCTATGTCAGTGGTGCTTTTTGGTATAAATTGTGTTGCAAATTTATCTTTGCCTTTTGATGCTACATAATTATATCCAAATATACTGAATATTACAGCCCCTATAAAGTTAACAATTAAGTCTTTCATAGTGTCCATAAGTCCAATATCTAAATGACCATTTATAGGTAGTGGTTTACCGTTTATATATTCACTTGTTATACCGTCTATTATAACAGGAATATTCTCTCCGTTTTGATTGAGCAATACAGATGAAATAGAGTTTACAACCTTATCCTTTTGCATATCCAAGTTAAAAATACAATCCATACCAAATTCAAAAAATTCCCATACAACACCAACTGTCATAGAAAAGCTTATAGCTACAATTACAAAAAATATAGGACTAAGTTGAAATTTTATTTTTTTATTATCATTAAGCAAATCTACCAAGGCAAAGCCGATAGCGGCACATAGAAAACCATTTAAAGTGTGTAACATTGTATCCCACCAAGGTATTTTTAAATAGAATGCTTGAATTTCGCCTAAAATCTCTGCTGCGTAGGTAAAGAGTAATATAATTTTTTCAAGTGTTGAGGGTATTTCAATGTTTAGCTTTTTCTCCATAAAGCTTGGTACTAAAAATAAAATCAGCACAAGAATACATAATGCTAGATATTCAAAGTTGCTTACAAACATTGCTCTTATAGCAAATAGAATTACTGTAGCTCTTAATATGGTGTATAAAATCCAAGTACCATTTTTCTTTCTTTTAATTCGTTCTTTTAGATTAATAATTGTTTCTCTAATAGAATGTTTATTCGATTTGCTCAATATAAATGCCTCTTTTCACAAAACAAAATAAGTATATTTTTATTGTATAGTAAAATATTGATTATTATGTGAATTACTTGTTAATATTCTTCTTAGAGTAGATTGTATATAAGTTATGTACAGTAAGTTGTATTTATACTATCTTAATTTAGTTACTAAATTTTATTTATGTTTAAACAAAGATTGTCACAATGAAAAAACAACTTTTTATTTTGTATATTTTTTGGTATTAATAAAAAAGAGTTGTAAATTTCTCAAAATTGATTTATTATAATAATGAAGTTATCAAGGAGGTGAAAATAATGAAATACATTTGTGATGTTTGTGGTTGGGAGTACGACGAAACAGTAGGTGACCCTGATAACAATATTCCTGCTGGTACAAAATTTGAAGACCTACCAGAGGATTTTGTATGTCCTCTTTGTGGAGTCGGTAAAGATAGCTTTAGTGCAGAATAAAAGTATCGGCATTGTGTTTTTCTGTTAGAGAATACAATGCCGAATTTTTTTGTATAATAAGCTGTTAAGAAGTTTTAAAGGAAAAGCAAATCCCTCACCAAGCACTAAGGTGAGGGATTGTTAGCTTTTGCGACTAAACGCAAATAATATTCATATAAGAGTGACTAGACCTGTAAGCCGAGTTCTGTCGTGAACGACCATCTATCTTGGCAGTTCGTTACCGAAACTGCTCAGTGCCACCTCCTAAGACGCATTGGGCCAACGCATAATGTCTTTCCACGGTGTTGCTCCGAATAGGGTTTGCAGGGCAGATCAGTTCCCTTAACTCCGGTGAGCTCTTACCTCGCCTTTCCACCCTTACCAATAAAATTGGCGGTATATCTCTGTTGCACTTTCCCTGGGGTCACCCCCGGCGGCCGTTAGCCGTTATTCTTGCCCTGTGGAGCTCGGACTTTCCTCGGGATACTGCTTTTCAGCCTTGCACCCCGCAGTCGTTCAGTCTACTCACGGTATTTATTTTAATATACAATCAGTTTATTGTCAATATTTTCTCAAAAAACAATTCCGTCAATTCTTTAAATTTGATTATCACTATTGTTTTTTTTACTATAAATAAACTATCATTTGACTATTTTCTTCTAATAACAATTTTCTTATTTTGTTCAAAAAACCACCTGATTGGATTGTTTTTTTAGGGAAAATGTTCTATAATATTCTTATTGCGTTTTCTGCAAAGGGCATTTTATATAGTGTTTTTCTGTGAATTTTATTTAAGGTGGTGTTGTTTATGCTTGAAGATGTTGAGAAATATTTTGATAATTATTATTGCGTTTTTAAATTAGTACAGATGGCTATTAATAATATAAGTTCAGATATTTCTAATCTTAAAATCGACTGGCGTATAGTATACACCTTGGCAAAGCATCTTAGTATGTTTACTTTAGTAAAAGCAGGAATTGATTTACTGCCAAAAGCTCAACAGCCACCTGAACAAGCATTAAAAGCCTTTAATAAGGAGTTTACAACACAAATAATAATAGATACTAACCAAATTGTTGAGCTTGAAAATATAAAGAAAACCTTTGAAAAAAATAAGGTAGATATTCTTCTTTTAAAGGGTTCATATATGAAGCTTTTGTATCCTACCACTTATTATAGATATATGGGGGACATAGATACTTTTGTTGAAAGTAAAGATTTTGAAAAATCTCATCAACTGCTTTTGAAATTAGGCTATAATTTAGATACAGATTCTATTTCGGATAGAATATATTTAAAAAAGCCTTATATATGCTTGGAGCACCATAAGCAATTAACTGATAACTGTAAAAGTAATATAGGTAAATATTTTAATACAGTATTTTCAAGATGTGATTTAGAAAAAGGTTGTTCTCATATATATATAATGAATAAAGAAGATTTTTATATTTATCTTTTAACCCATGCAGTACATCATTTTAATTATGCAGGTATTGCTCCAAGAATTGTGTTGGATTTTTATGTTTATCTTGAGAAATACAAAAACAGCCTGAATATGGAATATATAAAGGATAAATTAAATGAGTTTGGATATTCAAAATTTAATGATGTAATTGTAGAATTAGCATATAAGTGGTTTTCACCAAATGGCAGTGGGTTGGATAAAGATAGTCTTATAGAT
>JAXJTR010000018.1:0-6750 GCA_036309465.1 Acutalibacteraceae bacterium | reverse complement strand
TTTTTTTCGTTTATATACTCCATAGGTAAGCGGTCTAAGCCTACACTGGTAGCCTGAATAAATTTAAGATTTTCAAATTTTTCGATAGGTGTGTATAAAAACAAACCATTACACACAACAGCTTCAAATTCAGAACAATCTATATCTAACGGAATACGCTCATCTTGTACAAATGTAATATCATATCCAACATTACTTAGCGTATTAATTTGTTCGTCTGTGTACTTAAAAGCACCTGTTAGCAATAACTTTTTCATAATATACCTCTTTAAATTAGGGGCTAAAATTAAGCCCCTGTTTTTTTCTTATTTATTTCTTCAACAATTTTGTCCACAATACCGGCAACCATCATCTTGTTATTTGCGTAAAATACTTCATTTGCATTAACTAATACCTTTTCATACCCCTTAACCTCTGTTAAGCGTTCTTGAAAGGTTGTTATAAAATCATCTAAATTATCAAAATTAGTATGATTACAAAAACTTCTTGATAAAATTGCACAACCAGAGCCAAGCCTGTAATGCTCGGCAATAACATATTCAGCAGGTAATGTACCGTAATTTAATGCTGCAATTCCGCCAATACCAAATGGTATACCATATTTTTTTTAATGTTTGGCACAAGCCTTCAACAACACCATTTGTTAAAAGCTGGAACATAAAAGATAAACCATAGCCTAAATGTAAGTCATTTAAACCAATATGAACTTCATCAATACCTTTTATTGATAAAATTTCATCAGCAAGCTCTACAGCTTCAGGTGTTTCAAATAATAAACAGGTTGTTGCTCGTCCATTAACACAATCAATAAATGTATTAACCTCTTCAACTGTTTTAAAATAAGGTAGCATAATAATATCAGCACCATCACTGATAATTCTATCTATCTCTTGCTTTGTATCATTATGTATAGGATTACATCTAACTAAAAGCTTACCGTTTTTTATAACCTTGCGAAGCTTTGCAACATCATCTATTGAATGTCTTGAAATAACCGTATCTAAATGACCTTGACGCTGGTCTTTTCCAATAATTTCTAAATCAAGAAATATTCTGTCTACTCCTTGAGTATCTAATAAAGAAGCAACCTCAGGATTGTTTGTAATATACATTAATTTTAAAGCCATATCTATACCCTCCATTTTATGCCTTTACGCAATATACCAAAATGATTATAACATACAACCCATAACAAAACAAGATAATTGCAATATAAACAGGATTTTTCTTAATACAAAGCTAAATTTGTCTTAATATACAAAAGCAATACCTTTACGTCTAAACAAAAGGTATTGCTTTAAATGTATATCAAAACTATAGACAGCTTTGATTATATTTTATTTTTCGTAGTAATATGGAAGAGTATTTTTTAGTTTTGCTATCCCCCTTGATATATGTCTGCTTACAACACAGGCGGTAATTCCTAGCTCTTTTGCTATATCTACCATTTTTGTATTATTAAGATAATGCTGTGTAATACAATATCGTTGTCTTTCAGTAAGCTCTAAATCAAAAGCAACAAGCAAGTGCTTTTTCATTTTCTCTATTTGAACCCTATTATCACTATTTGTAGCACAATAATTGTTATAAACCATTGCCTGCGAAAGGCTATCTAATTTTGATTGCTCGGTTGGATACACCCTCATAGCTTTAATCCCTCTTTAGCTCTTGCTAACAACTCTAAATACACGTGTTTGCTTTCAAGATACATAATATATAGCGAATTAATTCTTTTATTATAATCTAATATCATATAAGCCTTGCGACAATTTTCTCTTTGCTTTTTCAGTTTATCTATACGCATTTTTAAAGTATTAGTTTGCATTTCGTATTCTTTTGCCCATTCAAAATAGGTCATTATATTTCCTCCTAAGTATCCTTTATTCACATTTATACACGAATTTTCACACACCAAATTAACCATCTAATACATTTTCTTTATCACCCCACACTATACATTTAACTAAATTCGTCCTAGACAAATTTGTTCACTACCGATAATTAACAATCACAGTTTGCGAACATTTGTTTTATGATTAAATTGTAGCAGATATATTCCTGTAAATCAATAGTTTTACAAACATTTGTTTTGGTTGTGTCATTTATTGTACATTAATCCCACTTTTTGTGTTAATATTTGTTAGCTTAAACATAAAAAAGAGCGTATCCCTATTTGGACACGCTCTTAAAAAATAACTTTATTAATTTATAGCTCAGAAACTATATTTGCTACCTGTGACAATGCAGAATCTATTTTGCTTACATCTTTTGCACCAGCCATAGCGATATCTGGCTTACCGCCACCGTTACCGCCTGCAAGCTGAGCAACTGCTTTTACTATTTTACCTGCTACTGCACCGTTATCTCTTGCAGATTTACCACAAGCACAGGCAATAGTAGCCTTACCCTCGCTTACACTTGCAGCAACAAATACAGCATTTGGCTCTTTGTCTATAATAGATGAACAAATTGAACGAAGAACATCAGCATCTGCACCTGTTAGCTTAGTTGTCATAACCTTAAAATTGCCAACCTCAACTGCATTGTTAAGTACATTGTCAATTTCGCCTGAAGCAAGCTTATTTTTCAACTCGTTAATCTCATTATCCTTTGACTTTAAAACAGAAGCAATATGGTTAGCACCGTTAACAATCTCATTAGGATTGTTAATCTTTAGAATATCTGCAACCTGTGCAACTGTTAGATAAAGCTTGTTAAACTCTCTAATGGCATTAGTACCTGTAACAGCCTCTATTCTTCTTACACCACTGGCAACAGATACCTCTGACATAATCTTTAGCATACCGATTTCGCCTGTATTGCTTACGTGAGTACCACCACAAAGCTCAGTTGAAAAATCTCCAGCCTTTACAACACGAACAACATCACCATATTTTTCGCCAAATAGTGCCATTGCACCTATCTTTTTAGCCTCTTCAATAGGCATCTCCTTTGTTTCAACAGTAGCAGCCTTTAGAATTTCTTTGTTACAAAGACTTTCTACATCAGCTAATTCGCTTGCTGTTAAAGCAGAGAAATGAGTAAAGTCAAAACGGATTCTGTTGTCGTTTACAAGCTGTCCTGCCTGCTCGCAGTGGCTACCTAATACCTTACGAAGTGCCGCCTGTAGAATATGTGCACCAGAATGGTTACGAGCAACATTTGCACGAGTTTCAGTTGATACTGTACACTCTACAGTATCACCAACTGTAAGCATACCCTCTGTAATCTCTACTGAATGTACAAAACAGCCTGTTTGGTCTTTAGATGTATTATAAACCTCTATATCGCAAGTAGCAGTTTTCATACTACCAACATCGCCAACCTGTCCACCGCTTTCTGCATAGAAAGGTGTTGTATCTAGAACAATTGCAACCTTTTCACCTGCTAAAGCAGTATCTACACGCTGACCGTCTTTAATAATTGTTAAAACCTTACCTGTATCATTTAAAGTTGTATAGCCTGTAAAGTTTGTTACAGGTAAATCTGTAAGGTCTACATTATCGCTTAACCAAGCATCTGCACCGGCATTTGCACGAGCATCTCTTGCTCTCTTTTTCTGCTCAGCCAAAAGCTCTTGGTATCTCTTTTCGTTTACGCCAATATTCTTTTCAGCAAGAATTTCTTTAGTTAAATCTATTGGGAAGCCATAAGTATCGTTAAGCTTAAATGCGTCCTCGCCTGAAAGCTCTCTTATATCCTGCTTGTTAATAATCTCGTTTAGGATATTCATACCAAGGTCAATAGTTTTACTAAAAGCCTCTTCTTCCTTTTTAATTACAGCAATAATTAAATCGTGCTTTTCAGCAAGCTCTGGGTAAGCGTGCTTACTACAATTAATAACCTCTTCAGCAACATCATACAAGAACGCTTTATTATAGCCAAGTAATCTACCGTGTCTTGCAGCTCTTCTAAGAAGTCTTCTTAACACATAGCCCTTACCCTCGTTAGATGGCATAACACCGTCACTAATCATAAATGTTGTACTACGGATATGGTCTGTAATTACACGCAAAGAGATATCTGATTTCTCGTTGTCGCCATACTTAACACCAACAATATTAATAACCTTATCCATAATACCCTTTACAGTATCAACTAAGAAAAGATTATCAACACCCTGCATAACACAAGCTAAACGCTCAAGACCCATACCTGTGTCTATATTTGGGTGGTCAAGAGGAGTATAATTACCGTTACCGTCATTGTCAAACTGAGTAAATACAAGGTTCCAAACCTCTACATAACGGTCACATTCACAACCAACTGCACAGTCAGGACTGCCACAGCCTTTTTCAGGACCTCTATCGAAATAAATTTCTGAACAAGGACCACAAGGACCTGAACCGTGCTCCCAGAAATTATCTGCTTTACCTAAGTGAACCATATGAGATGGGTCTACGCCAATCTCTTTTGTCCAAATTTCGTAAGCTTCGTCATCTTTTTCGTAAACAGAAACATATAGCTTTTCCTCTGGAATTTCTAACACCTTTGTAAAGAACTCCCAAGCCCAAGCTGTAGCTTCGTGCTTAAAATAATCACCAAACGAAAAGTTACCTAACATCTCAAAAAAAGTACCGTGTCTTGCTGTAATACCAACACGCTCAATATCAGGTGTACGAATACATTTTTGACAAGTTGTTACACGCTTCTTTGGTGGTGTAATTTCTCCTGTAAAATACTTTTTCATAGGTGCCATACCTGAGTTAATTAACAGCAAGCTGTTATCGTCCTTAGGCACTAATGAAAAGCTTGGTAAACGCAAATGCTCTTTGCTTTCAAAGAAAGCAAGATATTTTTCTCTTAGCTCATTTAAGCCTGTCCACTGCATAATAAAATCTCCTTGATTTATAATTTTAAACAAATAATATAATTAATGGCGTACTCTTTTAATTTTATGCTGTAAGCATAAAAAGACTCCTGCCCCAATTTTGGGACAAGAGTCTATAATCTCCTGTGGTACCACCCAAATTGTGTACATTATTATCCTTAAAAAACGCCAAAAAGGCACAACAAAACAAGGCTATGCACACCACTTGATTAAATCGTTAACGCCGACATACGCTGTTATTCATCACAACAGTAGCTACGGGGTGGCTTCGATAAATGTGGCATAGGTGATTTCAGCAAGCTCACCCTCTCTGTAATGCACTTAGACATCGTTATTCCCATCATCGCCATATAATATGCTATTTCCATATAATTTTACTACCTATTTTTCTTATTGTCAAGGGATATTTTATAAGATTAGAATAACAGTTTGTAGGTTTAATTATACGCAATCTGAGCAACTAATTTACTTAATCATAATTTTTATTATTTTGGGAATGGTGTTTATTATTAGAAAACAGCTCCTTTATTCCCATAATCAACAACAGTATACCAAACCCTCTTCTAAGCCATTTATCAGAAATGCTATTTGATAATAACGCTCCTAAAATACTGGTGCATACACCTACAATGGCAAATGGTATAGCAATCTTCCATTTTATTAAACCTCTTTTACTATACAATATTACCGATAACACTGCTATTGGTATAAAAAATACCAGATTAATACCCTGACAGCTTGCCTGTGAAAGATTAGTACACAACGCAAGAAATATAACTAATATTCCTCCACCGCCCATACCCATTGCCCCCAACAATCCTGCACCAAAAGAGGCAACACTTAACAACAACCAATTCATACCATCACCATTCTTACACCAGCCCATAGCATAACTAAAGCAAAAATTTTTTTAATTATTACAGGCTTTATCCTTTTCATCAAACAAATTCCCACAAAAGCACCAATAAGCCCTCCTGGTATATATGGTAATGCGTCCGATATATTCACGCTACCATTTAAAATATAGCTTACACTGCTGGCTATTGTCATAGGCAAAATTATTGCAATAGATGTTGCGTGAGATTCCTTAATTTCCATTTGTTTTCTAAGCACAGGCACAGCTATCATACCTCCACCTGCACCTAACAAACCATTCATTAACCCTGTTAATCCGCCATATAGATAATTTTTTCTTTTATTCACAATACCACACCTGTACAAAGTATGTAATTATTATGTTATATTTGCCCCAATTTATACAAAAAACTTCTGCTACCCAAACATAGTTTGAGTAGCAGAAGCTGTTAATTATTTGAAATAACTATAAGCTAAAGCAAATTAAAGCCTTTGTGATAGTAATTTCGTTTGTTGTTTTGTTGAATAAGAATTTGTAAGTACCGCCTGAAGCTACTAGTGTTAGTGGTGCTGAGTAGTTACCATAAAGCTTCTTTGTACCATTATCTGTAATTTTTAGACCTACTGTTACAGCCTGACCGTAATTGTAAACCTTGAATGAATATGTACCCTCTTCTAGAGTAGCTGTAGCTGTAGCTATATCATTGCTACCGCCGTTATCATCAAGAACAAAGTTAATATCACCTGAAACGTGAACATCGTCAAGCTTTTCGTCCTTTACAGGAGAGTGCTTAATTGTTAGTCTATTTGTAGCTGTATTTAGTGTGAATGTGTAGTTACCACCTGTTGCAATTAGTGTTACATTAGATGAGAACTTATTGCTGAATGTTAATGAACCTGTTGTGCTGTCGTTTACAGTCTTTTTGTAACCATACTCAACTGCATCAATTGATAGCTTAAACTGGTATGTACCAGCCTCTAGGTATGTTGTACCAATAGCTAGTGTTTTACCCTCTACTGGTGAAAGAATTGTGTTAACATCACCGATTAGGTACTGCTTTGGT
>JAXJTR010000017.1:0-4251 GCA_036309465.1 Acutalibacteraceae bacterium | reverse complement strand
GTGTTACAGACTAATGTTTGAATATAGTGATTACAAAATTATCCTCTGCTGTGGTGCTACTGATATGAGAAAAATTATTAATTATCTGTCAAAAATCGTATGTGAGCAATTTCAGCTTGACCCAAGGGATAAAATCATTTTTGTGTTTTGTAATATAACAGTCGCAATCGTACAAATTGCTTGTATAGGCAGATAATGTATTCTAAATTTATTTCAGAATAATCGGAAGAGGAAGAGTTGTGTAGTCTACAGAAAAAGCTGATAAAAAGATAATAATACCCAAGTATGATGATTAAAAAAATATAACATCAGATGTGTTGGTGTCAAAGATACTTCTTGTTTTTTACCACATAAATACTGAGTAAAACAGAATTTTTTTCTGACGCTGATATAGGTTGTTATTTAAGATAAATCTCAGAATATCTGTATTTCTCTTTATATCGATTTATCTGTTTTTTATCAAACTTACGTAATCTTATATTGTTCTGCTAATGGGATTTGTATTACTCCGATATAATCAATATTATTCAAATAAGCTTGTACAGTACCTGATTGGAGGTTATTTTCTTTTTGTCAAAAATAAATCATCTCTATGATAATAGTAAATCAAGTATTCTAAATAAATATAATAATAAACTTATTACTTAAAATTCATATATCACAGTCCTTTTTTTGGTACACCACTTGTAGTAAAATATAAATATAAAAATCCTAAATTGTCAAAGTGAAGTTCGGATTTTTAGAGTAAAAAACGAGAAATACCCTAAATTCACTTTTTCATTTAAGCTAAATATAAAAATAACAAGGGGGCTTAGTTATGGGAATTATTAATGTAAATGGTGAAGCAGATGGAATGTATAGTGCAGATATGATTGAACTGCGTATTACATTTGAAGGCGAAGGCTACTTTAAGTCTGATGTTATGAAGCAGGTCTTGATGGGGTGTGAAAATTTTCTGAAACGTATTAAAGAATCAGGTATTCCAATGGATACCCTTGATATTGACGACGATAGAATGACTTTAAATGTTAAAGATGGCAAGACCGTATACAAATGCAGAAGAAATATAAAGTTTCTTTTACCTGCAAAAATGGAACTTGCTAATGTATTCATAAAGTTACTCCAGCTTATAGATGATAAAGTAAGTTATCATCTTGACTATAAAATTACGGATAAATCAAAAATACAAAAAGAACTGTTAGCCAAAGCGTTTGAAGATTCAAAAAACAAAGCAGAGATGATAGCAGATTTGTCAGGGTTAAAAATTGTAGGCATTGAAAAAATCGATACAAGAGATCGTTATGCAAGTGGAGAGCTGGCTAAATCTGTAGTTATTTCTGATGAATATAACATTGAAGCGTTGCTACAGGGATATGACCCACTAAATACAGAAACATCAGATTTTCTTAATGTTCCTAAATACTATAAAAGAGAATCCATTTCTGTGCAATGGAAAGTTGAATAATTTGATTAACAGAAGGAGTAACTGTTATGGCTGATAAATGGAAATCAATAGAAAATCTTCGTGAAACATCTATCAAAATATCAGAAGGTAGCTATTCTGAAGATTTTGCTAAGAGCAGAAATATATCTGATAAATACATATCGAGGTCTTATAATCAACCAGAAAAACCTATAACCGTTTTTGTACCTGAACCGATTAAAGTACGCCTGAATGAAAACGGTGAACTGGAGTATCAAGAATTGGAAATTGGTTTTCGTGGTGGTGATTATAAGAAAAAATTTGAAACATCAGCAGGAGTATTTATTTCTAATAACAGAGGAGAATTTGGTGGGGAACTTATAACTCCGAGAGGAATAATATATGGCAATTTTATCGAGGTTTTTGAATGTGATAAAATCATTTATGCAATTGATTCATTAAATCACCTTGGGTATGCCCATACAAAAATTTATTCTTTTAGTAAGAAGCTCCATCACAAAATAGTTTATTCATCTGAAGATATTAAGTTGGATTCCTGGGAAGATTTATCTGATGTTGATTTTAAAGCACTGTGTATAAAAACAGATAAGGTATATGTGTTAGTATCTGAGTTAAGGAGAAAAAACGATGTGTATTTTAAAAAGTCACATTTATTTGAAATAAAAAAAGGAATCGTCGTTAATACAATAGAATTTGATTATTGTTTTTCGAGTGTAACAAATATGGTTATTAACGATGGAAAAATGATTCTTGGAATGGATAAAGTTATTGCAATAGTTGATCTTGAAACTAAAAAAATCAAAGCTTATACACCTATAAGTATTGAGTCAGAAATAGATATCTTAGAAAACAATGATTGCAATTGAATTAATATCAAAAATCTTTTTCGTTTGTCTAAACTCAGAACTATTAATAACTTCCTAAAAGATAAGATAAGATAAAGTCAATTGAAGAAAAAAGTTCTTACCCCTATCCTCTACGGGTAGGAGATTGTAAAATAAAGTGTGTAAGTTATAAAAATAGCTTGCACACTTTTTGCATTTGAAGATAAGTGTGCTACAATATAAAGAAAGGACAAAAAAGGAATGAACAGAATGGCAAAGAGAAAAGAAAGCACACCAGGAGAAAAACTCGCAAAGGAGATAATCGAGCAGTACAATCCTAAAAGCGTAGCCGATATGCAAAACGCTCTGAAAGATATTTTTGGACCAATGTTTGAAGCAATGCTTCAAGGTGAAATGAATAGTCATTTGGGTTACGAAAGTAACGACCACGGAGCGAAGAGAACCAGCAACAGAAGAAATGGCTATATCAACAAAGAGATAAAAACAAGTTCAGGAGAGCTAGAAATTAAGGTCCCACGAGACAGAGACGGTAGCTTTGAACCAAGAATTGTACCTAAAAGGAAGAAAGATGTATCCGAAATAGAAGAAAAAGTATTAGCGATGTACGCCCGAGGAATGAGCCAAAGGGATATAGCTGAAACAATAGAAGATATTTACGGCTTTGAAATATCCCATGAAACAATATCAGAAATTACTGATTGTGTTTTAGAGGAGTTAAATGATTGGCAGAACAGACCACTAAAGAAAATGTACACATTTTTGTTTGTAGATTGCATGTATGTTACCATCAGAAAAGAGTATGAAAGCAAGAATTATGCAGTATACACGATACTGGGATATGACATAGAAGGACAAAAGGATATCCTTGGATTATGGCTTAATGAAAGCGAAAGTAAGCATACCTGGATGCAGATATTTGATGAGCTTAAAGCACGAGGAGTTGAGGATGTATTGTTCATCAGCATGGATGGTGTATCTGGACTTGAAGAGGGTGCAAAAGCAATTTTTAAGGATGTAGTAGTGCAGAGATGTATAGTTCATTTAATCAGAAATTCAATTAAATATATTCCAAGCAAGGACTACAAGAGATTCACTCAGTCGCTTAAAAAGGTCTATGGAGCACCAAGCTTACAAGCGTGCAGAAAAGCCTTTGAGCTGTTTGTACAGGAGTGGTCACAGTATCCTGGAGCAGTTGCAGTATGGGAACGCAATTTTTCTCATGTGGAGCAACTTTTTGATTATGGAAGTGCAGTACGTAAGGTTATGTATACCACAAATGCTGTTGAGAGTGTAAATTCTTCATTTAGAAAGGTAACTAAAAAAGGAGCGTTTCCTAACGAAAACGCCCTACTAAAGCTACTCTATCTTCGTATCACAGAGCTCTACAAAAAATGGAAAAACAGCAAAGTTCAAAACTGGGCAATGGTCAGAAATCAGCTCATAATTAATGAAAATATTAGAGCTCGTATCGAAAAATACGAGCACCTAATCTGACCGCCGTTGCACACAGTTGGGGTTAACCCCAACTGTGTGCAACATTCAAATCTAAACTTTCATAAATAAACTTACACACTTTTCTTGACAAACCCCAGTAAACCGACTTTTGGTTTAATTAGATTGTATATGAGAGTTATAAATTTCTTCCATTTTATCTATGTCGTTTGATATAAATAGTCTGATATAAATTCCGTCCTTAACTACCTCGCAATTACTAATCATTTCGTATTCATCAGGCAGATATTCTTTGCTTTCTTCAAGTAAGTTTTCACGATGTGTTGTTAATCTGTCACGAATAGTATTTGCTTCACTTTCTGTAAATGCCTCAATTAATATTATTTCATCTTTAGTCATTGAGTCAGCAGATACAAAGGCAGAGAAGTTTGCAACATCTGTTTTTTCTATTCCGTAGAACTGTGCAAGCTGATGCTCAGAAACCTCTGTCATTTCTGGTAGCTCACATTC
>JAXJTR010000016.1:0-3687 GCA_036309465.1 Acutalibacteraceae bacterium | reverse complement strand
TTTTCTTGATTAGTATTTAAAGTCTCGGTTGATTCAGATTTATTTTCGGCTTCTTGGTTGTTTTCGGTTTTTTGTTCAGACTCTTGCTCAAAGGTCTTTTCTGAATTTTCTAAATTTTCTGGATTTTTTGAAATTTCATCATTTACAGAGCTATTTGTAACCTCGTTATCAGAATTATTATCTTCTGCTTGAGGTGTATTATTTGTTTCTTGGGTGTTATTCTGTGAGCTGTTGTCAGATGTATTAACTGTAATATCAGTTGTAAATTCTTGCTCGTAATGTGGTGTAGAAACTTGCTCTGGTGTGGTGTTTTCTGTAGTGTTATTTTCGTCAGTAGCTTCTGGTTCATCAGGTGTAACACCATTAATCTCGTTAAGCTTTTCGGTTAATTCCTTATTAATTTTATTAAGCGATTTTCCTTCGCCGTCCACAGAAACAAGATTAACCTCTTCACCAAGACTTTCTAGTTGCTTCTTCTTATCAAGTATTTGCTTATACTTAGTTACTTGACGATATGAGATATTTAAAATATCAGCACATTTTTGAAGTATAGAACCATGCACGCCAGTTTCTTTTTGGCGTTCTTCTAATATTTCAATTAATTCTTCGCATAGCACCAATTTTTCTTCAGTAGTATATGTTCGTGTTTCTGTATTTGCTTGGTAAATTGCGATACGAGTATCAAGTATGTTGTTGATATTTGTTATCTGACAGGTTGCAGTTTCCCAGCCTAGCTCAGTGATTGCACGGTATCTTCTTTCACCAGCAATAATTGTATAGGTACCATCATTGTTATCGTTAACTAATAGTGGGTGAATAAGTCCTACCATAGACAAGCTATGCTTCAGACTTTCGATACTGTTTTCTTCCTTATCATCAAACTGTCTGAATTTGTTGTAAGGGCTTAATTTGATTTTATCAAGAGGTATTTTATAGAAGTTTTGAGACTTCTCAAGATTGCTGTTTTCGGCATCTTCAATAGGGGGAAGATTTTGCTCAACTCTAATAGCGTTATCAATGTTACGAGCAAGATTTTGAAGCTCTTCTTCGCTTTTTTTAGGAAGTCGGCTCTTGTCCGATACATGAGAACCAATATTAGAATATTTATCAATATTAAATTTGAAAGCCATAAATTATTCCCTTTCTTTAATATTAATTTGATGTCTTGTTTATTTCATCAAGAACTTCCAGAGCCAGATTCTGATAATCAATAGCTCCTGGTGATTTTGGCTTATACTTAATTACAGGTAAAGCCATAGCGTTAGCCTCTGGAATAGCAGAGCTTTTTCTGATAGAGGTTTTAAAGCAATGATAGTAGTTTTGCTCGTTCATAAGGTCAGTAAAGCTTTTTTTGTAGTTAAGGCGTGTTTCCTGCATACAAAGAACAATGCCTAAAACCTTCATATCTGGGTTGTCCATTTCCTGTGCATTAGTGATTTCTTTAATAGCAGCATCAAAGCCTTGAACTGCTGTTGGATCTGGAGTACAGGTTAATAGAGTATAATCTACCATTGCAAGTATATTTACCTTAACACGAATACCAGACTGAGGGCAGTCAAATAAAATAAAATCATATTTATTCTCAATGCTTTTTAAAGAATTTCTTAGTGTGTATTCTTGCTTACGAGTCATTCTTGACAAAATATCTTCCATTTCATCAAACTTCTTGTTTGATGGGATTAAATCGTAAACGATATTTTCATCTTTTTTAGGAAAATCAATAGGTACGATAGCTTCTTCAGGTGTACAAAGCTTATTCATTACCTCGTATATTGAATTTTTATTTTCGTCTCTCTTTTCAAAATAAGCTGAAAGATAAGATTCTCTATCCATATCTACTAAAAGTACAGAGTACCCTAACTCTGCTAGTGCATATCCTAGATTAATTGTGGTAGTAGTTTTGCCTACACCACCTTTAGGATAGTTAACTCCGATTTTAATAGTTGATTTATTCTTCATTTTTTTTGCTCCTTTTCCGATGTGTTTATATCAATTTATCTGATTGTTTATATAACCATAAAAGTATCTGAAGTGAATTTACTAACTCATTTTTTTGCTTAAAAAGGTTTTTATATCGAAGGGATGTTTGTGATGGAGAGAAGGTTCTTTTTCGTGCATTGCCCAAATAAACAGGTGTATTGGCAAGTGTCACTGGATCAATAGCTTTTATAATCATCATCACAGTTTCAAGAGCTTTAATAAAATCAATATTTGCTTCGATAATATCTTCTTGAAATATATCATAAAAAAATTCGTCATTTCTATTAAAGTAATTATATGTAATGTTCTTTTTTATTACTGGATAAAGGTTAAAAATATCATTATAGCTTAGGTTAGTAGGGATAGAAAATGGGACTACAAGTTTGTCTACTATCTCAGTTTTCACTCCAGTAGCTCGCCCTATTTCGGTTATTGTTTTAAAATATATATCTTCAACTAATCTACGTCTATAAGCTAAGGCCGTTTTTTCACAAGTAGAATATTTACACTGTGCTGAGGTAGAAGAAAATCTATTAGCACATATATCTTGTATGATTTTTATTTCGATAACATTACAAGTTTTTTCGACTTGTTTTATAGCTCTTTTCATACAATCAATAAGTAAAGAAAAAGCAGTTAACAAAACTTTAGCTTGTTTTTTGAGATCAATCATATCTTTATCGTCCTCAGGAACAACAAGCAAGTGATTGGAGCCATTAGATATTGAAATATTTTTAAATAAGTTAAAGTTGCTAAGTAATATTTTAAATTGCTCTGTACTTATAATTAATGACATAATAGCACCTACCTTTAACTATTGTGAAAAAGAAGAGAGGCGAGCAATCTAACAACTTCACTTTTAATCTTATTAACACTGTTTTCTGACATATAAATATTATAATCAGTGTTTAATATTTGTTGGATAGTATGTGTATCATATCTGTCTTCAAGTAATTTAAAAACGATACTTACCTTATGCTGTTTGTCTGTATTAATCTTTCCACCCTTGGTCTTACTATAATAGATGTTTAAGAGATAATCCTTACCTAAAGAATATTTTTCTTTAAGATGATGAACTGTCCAATCAGAAATTGCATCATAAGTTGATAAGATGGAGAATGTAATATTTGTGATTACAGTATTATCACTAACATATTCAAGGTCATGGATAATACCTATTATCTCTTTTACTATTTTTGTATTACTCATTTTAGACGAATAAAGCAAAACTCAAAACAAGAAGGGGAGAGTTTGCTAGTCTCCTTTCAATTAACCTGTAACCATACCTATCTTTAGCTATTTTAAACTAATATTTAAAGCTTATAAAACAGAATCGCTTTTATCATTAGTTAGTAAATCATTATTTTTAAGAATACTTTCGCTTGTAACTGATGTGTTATCTGGAGTTTCTATTGTAAGGAAATATTTATTTATTTGTTCTAAAGGGATTTCTAATTGTTCTACCAAACGGTATATATCTGAAGCAGAGAAATTAATCTCACCATTAATTTTCTTATAAACCGTTGCTTGTGACTGTCTTAAAATGTCGCATAAATCAATATATTTTATACGCTTTGAAGCAAGTAAGATAATCAACTCGGAAGTGTCGAATTTAATGTCGCTTTTTTTCAAAATATACTTACCTCGTTTCGATAATATTCTGTTTAGGAATTTGAGTTTATCTGTTAATATTATACTATATATAAA
>JAXJTR010000015.1:0-21415 GCA_036309465.1 Acutalibacteraceae bacterium | reverse complement strand
ATATACTACATAGTGAAAGGTAGTGAATATAAATGTTTGTAGATAAGGCGAAAATATTTATTAAAGCAGGAGACGGCGGAGATGGTTCAGTTTCTTTTCATAGAGAGAAATATGTAGCCTCTGGTGGACCTGACGGTGGAGACGGTGGCAGAGGCGGTAGCGTATTGTTTCAAGCTGACGACAATTTGTCAACTCTTGCAGATTTTAGATATAAAAGAAAATATGTAGCACCAAAGGGTGAAAACGGTAAGGCTAAGCGTAGTTCAGGTAAAAATGCCGAAGATTTAATTATTAAAGTGCCAAGAGGTACATTGGTTAAAGATGCTGAAACAGGCAGACTTCTTGCAGATGTATCAGGCAAAGAGCCTGTATTGGTTGCAAAAGGTGGCAATGGTGGCTGGGGTAATATCCATTTTGCAACAGCAACAAGACAAACACCTCGTTTTGCAAAACCAGGTATGCCTGGCGAAGAATACGATGTTACCCTTGAACTAAAATTGCTTGCTGATGTAGGTTTGGTTGGCTTTCCAAATGTAGGAAAAAGCACATTGGTTTCTGTTGTAAGTCAGGCGAAGCCGGTAATTGCTAACTACCATTTTACTACTATAACACCTGTTCTTGGTGTGGTAAGTATGGGCGAGGGTAAAAGCTTTGTAATGGCAGATATTCCTGGTCTTGTAGAAGGTGCATGGGAGGGTGTTGGCTTAGGTCATCAATTTCTACGCCATGTAGAGCGTTGTCGTATGCTTGTTCACGTAGTTGATATAGCAGGTAGCGAAGCTCGTGAACCTAAAGAGGATTTCAAAATAATTAACCAAGAGCTTAAAAAGTTTAATGCAGAGCTTGCCGAAAGACCTATGATAGTTGCCGGTAACAAGTGTGACCTTGCAACAGATGAACAAATTGCAGAGTTTAAGGCGTTTGTAGAAGAACAGGGTTATCAATTCTTCCCAATAATGGCACCTATTAATGAGGGTGTAGATGATTTACTAAACAAAATTCTTGAAATGCTAAGCAAGCTACCTCCAATAGCTCGTTACGAAGCAGAGCCTGCACCGGTTGTACAGCCTGAAAGAATTGACAAAAATGCAGTTAAGATTACAAAGCACGACGGCATATTCTTTGTAGAAGCTAAGTGGTTGTTTAATATTATGAAATCTGTTAACTTTGATGATTACGAATCTCTACAATATTTCCAACGTGTTCTTATTAATGGTGGAGTTATAGATGCACTGCGTGAAGCTGGTATTGATGAGGGCGACACAGTATCTATTTACGACCTTGAATTTGATTTTGTTGAGTAAGAGGTAGTAAATGGATAGTATATTGTCGTGTGATTTTGATTTAAGACAAATTTCGCCCTTAACTCTTTCTTTTATCGGTGACGGTGTTTATGATTTAATGATTCGTGAATATGTTGTTTCGCTGGCTAATCGTCCTGTTGGTCAGCTTAACAGCAGAAAAGTAAGTGTTGTTAACTGTAAATTTCAATCAGAGTGTGCAGAAATTTTGGTGCCAAACCTTACTGAAGAAGAACTTGTAATATACAAGCGTGGCAAAAACGCAAATGTGCATTGTATTCCTAAAAACGCTAATAAAGATGATTACCACAATGCAACAGGTTTTGAAGCGTTGTTTGGATATTTGTACTTAAAAAAAGATATTGCAAGAATAAGAGAATTATTTAATTTAATTGTAGATAATATATATGAATATACAAAGTAATTTTATCTATAGGATTTTGTAAACAGGAGGTTGTTTATGGAAAATAATTCTGTTATTAAACAACAGGGCAGGGGCAAAGCTATTATTTCAGTAATAAGAGATAGTCTGCTTATGCTTGCAGGTGCGTTGTTATTTGCTGTGGCAGTAGATATGTTTATGGCACCAAATAATGTTGTTGCAGGAGGCTTAACAGGTGTTTCTACAATGCTTAATTACCTGTATGGTTTGCCAATTGGTATAATGACCTTAATTATAAATATACCTTTATTTATTTGGGGTGCCATTGAAAATGGAAAAAAATATCTTGTAAAAACAATAATCGGAACAGTGCTTTCATCACTTATGGTGGATTTTCTGGCTGATTACATTCCAACATATACAGGAGAACGTACCCTAGCCGCATTATTCGGTGGTTTAATAATGGGACTAGGTTTAGGACTAATTTTCTATGGCGGTGGTTCAACAGGTGGTACAGATATAATCTCTAAAAACCTACGCAACCATTTTCCGTTTCTTTCAATGGGTACTATAATTATTATTGCAGGGATTTTTGTAATATTTGCAACTATGATTGTGTACCGTTCGATTGAAAGCGGTTTATATTCTGTAATAGTAATATTTATAAGCTCTAAGGTTATTGATACAACTATATATGGACTTTCTCATGATAATGGAGAGGTTATGTTTATAATGTCCTCACGATATGAAGACATATCAAAAGCTATTATGAACGAGGTTCATCGTGGTGTAACCTTGCTTGATGCACAGGGTGGTTATACAGGCAAAGAAACTAAAACCATTATGTGTGCAGTAAGACCCAGCCAAGTTTATAAAGTAAAATCAATAGCCTCCTCTATTGATAAATCTGCTTTTATTATCGTAACAAAAGCAGGAATTATAGACGGTGCAGGCTTCCCTGCGATTAAATAAATTTACTATACAGTGGTTTAACTGATACTGCTAATGTAAAAATATATAGTTATACAATAAAAGAACCTGAAATTCTAAAAAAGTTGAATTTCAGGTTCTTTTACTATTTGTGATTTGTTGTTATTTACTCACTAATAAGAACGATATAGCGTAAAGGCTCTCTTGTGTAAAGGGAGCTGTCAGCGAAGCTGACTGAGGGATTGTTATAGCTTTATTTTGAGTTAAATTGTAATGCTTTCTGTTAGCAAACAATCCCACCGACTCGCCTTTGGCGAGCCACCTCCCTTTGCACAAGGGAGGCTAACGCTCTGCCACAATACTAATGTACCATTAAATTTTAATTAACTGCTTCTAGTTTTTAATTAGAGTTTAGTATTAATAGTTGCATAAGCAGAGTTAAGAATTTTACAAGTTATGATGTGCGTAGTATATCTTAGGGTTAGTAGTTCAGGTAAATAAATTAAAAAGGCAATCTCACTTTTAAAATGAGATTGCCTTTTTGGCGCGGAAGAAGGGATTTGAACCCTTGCGCCGGTTACCCGACCTACTCCCTTAGCAGGGGAGCCTCTTCACCACTTGAGTACTTCCGCATTGGTGAAATAAAAACAAATATAAATAAAAAGTGGCGGAGAGGAAGGGATTCGAACCCTTGGTCCCTTGCGAGATCACTAGTTTTCAAGACTAGCTCCTTAAACCACTCGGACACCTCTCCGTACAACGATTGTTATTCTATCATATAACAGGGTTAATTGTCAATAGTTTTTTTAAAAAATAATTGATTTTTTTAGGTGCCACCACACAGTTTTAATTAACTGCGTGGTGGTGTAGTTAATTATTCGCTATCTAATAGCTTTTTATCTAATTTTGAAAGATTTACTTTCTCGTACATATCAGGTCGAAGCTCTTTAGTGCGTAATAAAGATTGCTTTCTTCTCCAATTATCAACATTAGCGTGGTGACCAGATAAAAGTACCTCAGGAACTTCCATATCTCGCCATACAGCAGGCTTAGTATACTGTGGGTATTCTAATAAACCGTTGTAGTGACTTTCCTCTGTAAAACATTCATCATTTGAAAGCACCCCTGGTAACATTCTGCATATACTATCGGCAAGCACCATAGCCGGTAGCTCTCCTCCTGTTAATACATAGTCACCTATAGAAATTTCTTCATCTACCAACAAATCAAGTACACGTTGGTCTACACCCTCGTAATGACCACACAAGATACATAAATTTTCATAGGTATCAGCCATTTCTCTAACCATACTTTGGTTTAAAACCTTACCCACAGGAGACATATATATAAAGTGTGGCTTTTTACCTAAACTTTTACATATATCCTCAAAGCATAGTGCTATAGGTTCTGTTTTCATTACCATTCCCATACCACCACCGTATGGAGTATCATCTACTCTTTTGTGTTTATCAAAAGCATAATCTCTTAATTGGTGATATACAATTTCCACAGACCCCTTAGATACTGCTCTACCTATTATACTTTCTCCCAAAACAGCCTGACACATCTCAGGAAATAGTGTGATTATATCAATCCTCATCATCAAAAATTCCCTTCATTGGTCGTATATAAACCTTGCTTTCCTCTAAACTGATATTAATAACAACCTCATCAATTACAGGAATAAGATAATTTTTCTTGTTACTGTCTGTTACTTGGTACACATCATTTGCACCTGTTTTGAATACCTCTGTAAGATTTCCGTATTCTGTATTGTTGTCAACATCAACTACAGACATACCTAAAAGGTCTTGTATAAAATACTCGCCATCAGCTAAATTAGCATCATTTCTATTCATATATAAAATTTTACCTCTTAGCTTGTCAGCCTCTTCTATAGTATCAATACCCTTAACCTTTACAATAGCTATATTTTTATGTGGACGAGAGCTTACCTGTAGCTTAGTTGCTCCTTTTGATAAATATAAATTTTTAAATTGACATAAAAATTTTGGAGTATCACACCAAGGGTCTACTCTAAGTTCACCTCTTAATCCGTGTGTGCCTACTACCTTTCCTATTTCTAAATATTCTTGCATAGTTTGTAACCGTCCTTATTAAGTGTTTAATTTACTTATTTAATATGTCTTAATTTTAGCATATAAATTTTACCTTTGCAACAAAATAGGTATACCGCTTGTATAAATTCTTTTTCAAAAAAACTTAAAATTTATTAAATATTTAGAAATAGGTGAAATAATCAATATTTAAAATAAAAACTAATGTTTATAAACAAGGGGAGGAATTTATAGTATTATTTCAATAAATCAATAGTAAAGTTGCATAAACTTTTATGTCGAAATTAGGGGAATAATGATATTAAATCTAAACTTTGCATAAATTTATTGACGGTTTTTTCTATTGTGTTATAATAACATTAATAGAGATTTGTTAATCATTATTTATATTAATATCACTAAAGTGCGAGGGATCTAATATGTATGTTAAAGAAGTAGAAGTTCAAAATCAGGTTGGCTTACACGCTCGTCCAGCAACATTCTTTATTCAGAAGGCTAACGAGTTTAAAGCTTCAATTTGGGTTGAAAAAGATGAGAGAAGAGTTAACGCAAAAAGCTTGCTAGGCGTACTTTCACTAGGTATTGTTGGTGGAACAACAATTAAGGTTATCGCAGACGGTACTGACGAGGCAGCTGCTGTTGATGGTTTAGTACAGCTAGTTGAGTCAGGCTTTTCTGAATAATTAATATAATTATAATTCTAATTCTAATGTTAAAGACTTTTCCTTATAATTTGGAAAAGTCTTTTTTATTATTATTTATGCTATACTAGAGGATAGTATAGCGTTATTTTAGGGGGATAATTATGAGCATTTCATCAATTGGTGGATTAAGTATTATTGAATTTGGTGTTCCAAATATATCAAGAAGCTCTTTTGGGCAATCTGGTGTATATGGTTATGTTAAAGACAAAAATGGAAATCACTTTATTTTTAATGGCTCTATTGGCAATGCTGGAATGGGCTTTTTTATATATCCTTATGATACTGGTTTAGGCAAACCCAACATTAAAGATTATTATTGGTGTTGCAAATTGTGTAGTGAATACATACGAAAACAAACCCTAGAAGAGAATCAAAAAAATATGCTTATTCTTAATAAAGAAGAATCTAATTATATATCTAATTTACTAGGATACGGTGAGATGAAAAACCAAGTATGTAAATGTTGCGGTAAGAAAAATGTTACCGATTGGTGGTTTGCTAATGGTTTTTATTGTTCTGAATGTGTGGAAGAAATTAAAGATAAATTTGGTTTTAAATATTAATTATTTATATTCTTAGTATGGGGTATATAGCATTATCAAAATTATAAATAACCAGTCTAAAAATCTTATTATTCAATGATAAGTGAAAATTTATTACATTTTATTCTATTTTTCTAAAAACTAGTGTTGAAAATAGATAATTATATATGATATACTTGATTGGTATAATTCTAATTAATTACGATTTAAAATGATATATCTTCAAAACAGACGTATTCTAATTTTAAATAGATAGACGATTTTTTAAAAAAAGAACTTGCAAAACAAAAAGATTTTGTACAAAACAACAAAATCTCTTTAAAAGTGAGTAATTCTTAAAAAATATAAAAAAATATGTGACTTTTTAAGTAGCTCATACGTTTTTATAATAGGAGGACAAAAATTGCACCTTTTTAAACCTCGAAAACCGAATATTGATGCAGTATTTTTGCAGTATGGTGATATGCTTTACAGGTTGGCATTGGCTCGCCTTGGCAATGATGCAGATGCTCAAGATGTGGTGCAAGATGTATTTGTTAAATATATATCTGTGCAACCTAATTTTGAAGACAGTAATCACGAAAAGGCATGGTTTTTGCGTACTACAATTAATCGTTGTCATGACTTGACAAGAAGACAAAAATTAAGAGCTTTTTTACCACTTGACGAAGCAGTAGCAGTGCCAGCACCAGCTGACACAGATGAAGGTTTAAAAGATTTGCTATCGTTAATAGCACAGCTTAAGCCAATATATAAAGATGTAGTTATTTTACATTCGCTGGAAGGCTTTACTTTAGAAGAAACTGCTGACATTTTAAAAATATCACTATCAGCCACAAAAATGCGATTATCTCGTGCAAGAGATATACTGCAATCATTAAGAAAGGAGTAAAACGATGTTTACCGACAAAGAAGTCACCGCTTACTATAATATAAAAGCACCGGATGATTTGCGTCAAAGAATAACAAAACCACAAAAAAAGTCGAAAAAAATGTTATACATTTCAAGTGCAATTGCCGCTTGTTTTATATTTGTAATTACAGGTTTTGTTATTAATAATCAAAGTAATATCGTTATAAATGGTAAATTACTAAAGGATAGTATAGTGTTTTATGATAATACTATATCCTTAGGAAGAACCGTTTCCTCTAAAATTTCGGTTCCAATAGAGATTAAGACTTCACACAGTACAAAAATCACAGTGGCACAAGGCGTTATTAGTGCTGAGGGTTCTATCTCATCAAAAGAGCTTGTGATTTCATCTTCAAAGATGATTTTATGGGAAATTGAACCTAACCAAAATGATAATCTGTTTGAAATGCAAATCTCTAATAATAAAGGTGTTGAAAAAGTTACTCTTCAATATGAAAATGGAAAAATAACAGCAACAAAGGAGAAAGAAAAATGAAAAAAATATTAGCAATTTTATTAGCAGTACCAATGATTATTTCAATGGCAGCTTGTGGTAACAACAATAATACAAGTAGCGACAGCAACGCTAACAGCTCTGCAAGCAGTGAGGTTAACACTGATGCTAGCACTGAGGCTAACACTGACAGTGCTACTGAGGATAACGCAGCAACAGATACTACAGTAGGTGAAACATTGCTTGCTGATTTTAAGGCTAATCCAAATGGCACAGTACAGGAGATTGCAGACCGTTTGTTATCTAATGAGATTATTGAGTTTATGAGTGCCACAATGCCAGTTGAAGAAGGTCTACTTAGTGGTTTTGATAATGCTGAAATCAAGGGCTTTAAAGAGGGTGTTATGTTTGGACCAGCTATGAGCTCTATCGCATTTGTAGGTTACATTTTCGAGCTACCAGAAGATGCTGATGTAGAGGCATTTAAAACAACTCTAAAGGATTCAGCAAATCTTCGTTGGAATATTTGTGTAGAGGCAGAGGAGCTTATTGTTGAGAACGAAGGCAACAAAGTATTCTTCCTAATGTGCCCAAAGAGCCTTGCACAGCCTGAGGATGACGGTGCAATGGCTGGCGATATGGATATGCCTGCTGATGTTGATGTTCCTGCAGACGATATGATTCCTGCTGAAGATGGTATAACATTAGAATAATTTGTTATTTCGGCACGGCTTATGCTGTGCCGAAATGTTTATAAGGAGAAGGAAAAGTGCTTTTTTCAAGTATTCCGTTTTTATTTTATTTTTTACCATGTGTATTACTGCTTTACGCAGTTTCGCCTAAGAAAATTAAAAATTTCACATTGTTAATTTGCAGTTTAGTATTTTATGCTTGGGGCGAACCTCGGTTGGTAGTGCTTATGATGGTAACCGTGTTTTGTGGATATATATTGGGGTTGCTTACGGAGAAATACAATAAACACAAAAAAATATTTTTATCCTTGGCTGTTATTTTAAGCTTAGGATTTTTAGGTTACTATAAATATGTTGATTTTTTCATCGAAAACATTAATGCAATAACTAATCTTTCAATCCCATTGCTTAAAGTTTCTTTGCCTATAGGAATCAGCTTTTATACCTTCCAGTTGCTAAGCTACAATATAGATGTTTACAGGGGCGATGTACCGGCACAAAAAAACTTTGTTGATTTAGCGGCGTATATTTCACTATTTCCACAGCTTATTGCAGGACCAATTGTACGATATAGTGATGTAGCAGAACAACTGGGCAAGCGTACACATAGCTTTGATAAAACAGCAATTGGTGTGCGTCGCTTTATTATAGGTCTTTCAAAAAAGATATTAATAGCTAACACCCTAGGCGAGGTTTGCGAAATATTTAAAGCTTCTAACGATAAAAGTATATTGTTCTTTTGGGTTTATGCTATAGCTTTCTCACTTCACATTTATTTTGACTTTTCAGGCTATAGTGATATGGCTATTGGACTTGGAAAAATATTTGGATTTGATTTTATAGAAAATTTTAACTACCCTTATATATCAAAAAGCATAACAGAATTTTGGCGAAGATGGCATATATCACTAGGCTCTTGGTTTAGAGACTATGTATATATACCACTTGGTGGCTCACGAGTAGGCAAATTACGATTATTGTTTAATATTTTAACAGTATGGATGCTTACAGGTTTTTGGCACGGAGCAGAGTGGAATTTTATTTTATGGGGACTATATTTTGCTGTTTTACTAATAATAGAAAAAACATTTCTTCTAAAAAAGCTAAACAATTCTAATGTAATTAGCAGAATATATGTTTTAATGTTGGTTGTTATTAGCTTTGTAATATTTAATTCTACTTCTTTAAAAGAAGCCTTTGATTATATAGGCGGTATGTTTGGTGTTGGTAATTATCCTATAATTTCAACTGAAACTATTTTCTATCTAAAGAATTACTGTTTTGTTTTAATATTAGCTTTAATTGGTGCAACACCATTACCAAAAAAGCTTGCATTAAAGTTTAAAGTATCTCAATGGTTAGAGCCTTTTGTATTAGTTGCATTATTGGTTATAGCAACAGCATATTTGGTAGACGGTTCTTTTAATCCGTTTTTATATTTTCGTTTTTAAGGGGGGAGGGAAAGTAAAATGAAGCTTCAAAAATATTTAACAGTAGGCTTGTGTTCTGCGTTTGTTTTGATTTTTTCTTTTTGGTGCTTTTTTGTTCCTACTCCAGATTATTCCGAAAGCGAGCGTAGACAATTAGCAAAATTTCCTGAAATTACTTGGAAGAGTATAAGCTCAGGTGAATTTGCTAAAAAATTTGAGGAGTATACTGCCGATAGATTTCCTATTCGTGACAAATGGCGTACTGTTAAAGCTTATACAAGATTAAATGTTTTAATGCAACAGGAAAATAACGACGTATTTGTTAAAGATAAACATATAGGAAAGCTAGAGTATCCCCTTAACACTAAAATGTTAGATTATGCAATTTCTTTGTTTACTAAACTCCAGCAACAGCATTTTAAGGATAACAACACATATCTAGCGATTATCCCCGATAAAAATAAATATATTGCTGATTTAAAGTTGGATTATGATAAACTAGAAGAATATATGTCAAAGGGAATGAAGTTTTGCACCCCTATAAAGATAAGTGGATTATTGTCAGCCGAAGATTACTACTATACAGATAGCCACTGGAAGCAAGAAAAAATTATAGATGTTGCCCAACATATAGCCAAAAGTATGGGCACCAACATTCCAAGTGAATATGAAAAGCTTACTTTAAAAGTACCTTTTAAGGGTGTTTATGCAGGGCAATCAGCATTAAATTGTGACCCTGATACAATAAACTACTTAACTAATGATGTTATTAAAGGTTTGCAAGTAACAGGAGCAAATGCAATATATGATATGAAAAAAGCCACTAACAAAGACCCTTACGAGTTCTTTTTGTCAGGCAATCAACCTCTTGTTAAAATTAGTAACCCTAATAATTTAAGTGGTAAAAAGCTAGTTGTATTTAGAGATTCCTTTGCGTCGTCAATAATGCCTCTTTTAGCACAAGGCTATTCAGAAGTAACAATGGTAGATTTGAGATATATGAATTCAGTGCTTTTAGAAAAATATGTAGATTTTTCTAATGCAGATATTCTATTTTTATATAGCTCTCATCTTCTTAATAATTCTACATCAATGAAATAATATATTGATATGGATTGTATTTTTATCAGAGAATCTATAACGGTTAAAAAAATCTCTTGCAAATGGTAAAAATATGTGTTAAAATAATAAAAGTAAAAATAAAAATATAAATGGTAAGGAGTGGGAAGTATAACGCCCACTCTTTTTATTTGTATTTTTAATATAAATTTATAACTGCATAAAAGGAGGTTTTAATATGGCAGGTAAAAATACAGTGTCAGCAGTTTGGGAGATAGTAGAGCCTTATGTTACCCAGTTAGGCTTACAGCTATGGGATGTTCGCTTTGTAAAAGAGGGTGCTTGTTGGTATCTTAGAATATTTATAGATAGCGAAAATGGTATAACTATTGAGGATTGTGAAAATGTTAGCAGAGCCATTGATGAGCCATTAGACATCGCAGACCCTATCGACAAAAGCTATTGTCTTGAGGTTTCCTCACCTGGCGTAGAGCGTGAACTTACAAGACCAGAGCATTTTGAACAATTTATGGGTGCAGATGTTATGGTTAAAATGATCAGACCTCTTGAAGGTATAGGCAAAGAGTTTAACGGTGTTTTAAATTCAGCCGATAAGCTAACTTGCACAGTATTAACAGACAAAGGCGAAGTTACATTTAATAAAAAAGATACTGTCTGGATTAAACTGGACGATTTTAATATGTAAATAGTTATAATAACATAAGAAAGGTTGATCAGAAAAATGAATAATAAAGATCTTTTTGAAGCTATTGCACAGCTTGAGGAGGATAAGGGTGTACCTGCTGACTATATGTTTGCTCAGATAGAAAAGGCAATAGAGGTTGCAGCGAATAAGAACTTTGGTAAGGTAGATATTAAGTTTATTGTAGATAAAGAAAATTATATTTTCGATGCTTATATTCAAAAAGAAGTTGTTGAAGATGTTTTCGATGGCGATGTTGAAATTGCATTAGATGAAGCCAGAGAAATTAACCCAAATGTTGCAGTTGGCGATTTTGTTGGTGTTAAAATGGATACAATGACACTTGGTCGTATTGGTGTTAACGCAGCAAGAAACATTGTTAAACAGGGTATTAACGAGGGCGAAAAGGGTCAAATTATGCTTGAGTTTCAAAGTAAAATTGGTGAGCTTATTACTGCAATGGTAGAACGAGTAGACCCTGTTAGTGGTAATGCAACAGTTAGAATTGGTAAATCTACAGCGGTGCTTTTAAAGAACGAGCAGGTTGCTGGTGAAACTCTTGAAGAGGGTCAGCGTGTAAAGGTTTATGTGTCTGATGTTCAAAAGAGAGATAGAGGCGGATTAAGAGTTTTAATTTCAAGAACTCACGCTGATTTTGTAAAGAGATTGTTTGAAACAGAAGTACCAGAAATTTATGACGGAATCGTTGAAATTAAAGCGGTTTCAAGAGAAGCAGGCTCAAGAACAAAGCTTGCTGTATTTAGCAGAGATAGTCAGGTTGATGCTATCGGTGCTTGTATTGGTACAAGAGGTACAAGAGTTGGCACAATAGTAGAAGAGCTTAATGGTGAGAAAATAGATATCATCGAGTACGACGAAGACCCTAAGAAATTTATCGCAGCTGCATTATCACCAGCAAGTGTTGTTAAGGTTCAAATAGCTGCTGACGGTTCAAGAGTTTGCAGAGTTACAGTACCAGATAGTCAGCTTTCTCTTGCTATTGGTAATAAGGGTCAAAATGTTAGACTTGCTGCTAAGCTAACAGGCTGGAAAATAGATATTCGTCCTGAAAGCGGTTTCTTCGGTGAAGAAGATGACGACTTTATTGCAGCTGACGATAATCCAACTGTTGATACAGATATTACAGAGGAAGCTGTACCAGTTGACGGTACAGAGCTACCAACAGAAAAGGTTGACGACTATAGCCTTGAAGATGTGACAGAAGATGTTGTTGATGAAATTGAAGAAATTGAAGAAGCAACAGACGAGTCAGAGGATTTCGAGGAAGACATAATAGAAGATGAAGAGTAATTAAAAATATAAATCCTTTTGCACTAGTATTTGAAAGGCAGTGATAATATGAAGCAAAAGAAAATACCTTTACGAAAATGCACAGGCTGTAACGAAATGAAGCCCAAAAAAGAGCTTATAAGAATAGTAAAGGCTCCGGATATAAAAGACGAAAACGGAGAAATTATAGAAAAAGGTGCTGTGTCGCTAGACACAACAGGTAAAAAGCCTGGCAGAGGTGCTTATGTATGCAACTGTATACAGTGTTTACAGCTGGCACAAAAGGCACGTCGCTTAGAAAGAGCCTTTGGATGTCAAATTCCACAGGAAGTTTATACAAAGCTGGAAGAAGGAATGAATAACCTTGAGCAGTGATAAATTGCTATCTTTTTTAGGATTATGCAGACGAGCAGGCAAAATGACTATAGGTAATGACCCAGTGTCAGAAACTATGGCAAATGGAGAAGCACGCTTGGTGTTGATTGCGAATGATATTTCCCTAAGAACAGAAAAAGATATTACACAATCGGCACAACAATACAATGTCAGCATTATAAAACTTAGCTGTACAAAAGAACAGCTAAGCAACGCATTAGGCAAGCTAACAGCTGTTATTTCAATTAACGATGAAGGCTTTGCAAAAAAGATATTACAGCTGACAGATAACCAATAACCAATAAGGAGGTAAGTTGCTTATGATGATAAAATATAAATTACGAGAAGTTGCAAGTGATTTAGGTGTAAGTAATAAAGATGTTATAGAGGTATTAAATAAATATGTTGGTGGTGAGCCAAAGAAGCAAACAGCTATTCTTACAGAGGAAGAGCTTAACATAGTGTTCGACTATTTCACACAGAAAAATAGTGTAGAAAACTTTAATAATTATTACGATTCAGCTACACAACAGTCAGCACAGGCACCAACAGAGGAAAAACAGCCTAAAAAGGCAACTACAGAAAAGCCTGTACAGGAGAAAGCTCCACAGGCTAAGAAGTCACAGCCAAAGAACGACAATAAGCAGGCTAATCAGGCTAACCAAACAAAGCAGACAGCAAAATCTGCAAATAAAACAGCTGAAAAGCCAGCACAACAGTCTAATGATGACAGCGAAATTCAATTTAGAAAGCGTGAAAGAAAGGTTGTCGATACAAGACAAATCGTTGTTGATGTAGAAAGATACAACGAAAAGTACGACAGACTTGCAAGCGAAAAAATTAAAAGCGAAAATCAAACAGCACACAAGCAGAAATTTACACAGCGTTCACAACAGCGTGGTAAGCAAAAACGTGGTAAAAGAGAGTCTGAGCAGGAGCGTCTAAACAGAATAGATATGGAGCGTAAAAAGAAGCAGTTAACTATATCTATTCCAGAGGAAATTACTGTAAGCGAGCTTGCTTTAAGACTAAAAGCAACATCTGCCGAGGTTATTAAAAAGCTTATGATGCTTGGTGTTATGGCTAGCCTAAACGAAGCTATAGATTTTGATACAGCTTCACTTGTTGCTATGGAGTTCCACGCAAAGGTTGAAAAGGAAGTTGTAGTAACTATCGAAGAAAGAATTATCGACGACAGCGAGGACGACGACAGCAACCTAGTTGAGCGTGCACCTGTAGTAGTTGTTATGGGTCACGTTGACCACGGTAAAACATCATTGCTAGATGCTATCCGTAATGCAAATGTAACAACTGGCGAGGCTGGCGGTATTACACAGCATATTGGTGCTTACAGAGTAACACTAGACGGTAGAGATATCACCTTCCTTGATACACCTGGTCACGAAGCATTTACAACAATGCGTGCAAGAGGTGCAATGGCTACAGATATTGCTATTCTTGTTGTTGCAGCCGATGACGGTATTATGCCACAAACAGTAGAAGCTATTAACCACGCAAAGGCAGCTGGTGTTTCTATTATAGTAGCAATTAATAAAATGGATAAACCAACTGCAAACCCAGAGCAGGTAAAACAGCAGTTAACTGAATATAATATCGTTCCTGAAGAGTGGGGCGGAGATGTACCTTGTATTCCTGTATCAGCAAAAACAAGAGATGGTATTGAAGATTTACTTGAAATGGTACTACTTACAGCTGATGTTATGGAGCTAAAGGCTAACCCAGACAGAAGTGCTAAGGGTGTAGTTATTGAAGCAAGACTAGACAAGGGTAGAGGTCCTGTTGCTACAATGCTTGTACAAAATGGTACTTTAAATGTTGGTGATATTGTTGTTGCAGGTACAACATCAGGTAGAGTAAGAGCAATGACTAACGACCGTGGCGAAAAGGTTGAGCACGCAGGCCCATCATATCCTGTTGAAATTTCAGGTCTTGACGAAGTTCCAACAGGCGGTGATATCTTCAACGCAGTATCAGACGAGCGTTTGGCTAGAGAATTAGTAGAGCAGAGAAAGACAAAGGCTAAGGAAGATATGTTTAATGCTCAAACTAAGGTAACTTTAGATAACCTATTTGACCAAATGCAACTAGGCGAAATGAAAGAGCTAAAGGTTATTGTTAAGGCAGATGTACAGGGTTCTGTAGAAGCTGTTAAGCAGTCACTTGCTAAGTTGACAAACGAAGAGGTTCGTGTAAATGTTATCCACGGTGCTGTTGGTGCAATTAACGAGTCTGATGTAATGCTTGCAAGTGCATCAAATGCTATTGTAGTTGGCTTTAATGTACGCCCAGACGCAGTAGCACAGGCAACAGCAGAGCGTGACGGTATTGAACTTCATATGTATAGAGTAATTTATGACTGTATCGAAGAAATACAGCAGGCTATGAAGGGTATGCTTGCACCAAAAACAAGAGAGATTGAGCTTGGTAAAGCAGAATGTCGTAATGTTATTAAAATTAAAAATGTTGGCTTTATTGCAGGTAGCTATGTTCTTAGCGGTAAAATCGAGCGTAACGCACAGGTTCGTGTTGTTCGTGATGGTATTGTTATCGCAGAAGATGTTATGTCATCTCTACAGAGATTTAAAGACTCTGTAAAAGAGGTTGCAGCAGGCTACGAATGTGGTATAGGCCTAGAGCGTTTCTCTGACCTTAAAGAGGGCGATATCTTTGAGGTATTCAAAATAGAAGAATACAGAGATTAATATAATAATAAAGGCGGACATATTGGAAGCAAATCCATAGTCCGCCTTATATGGTATAGTGGTAAAATCTTTTTAGGTGTTATTACTATAGTATATTGAAAAATCCAAATTTGCAGGTGATACAAATGGTAAGGGAAATTAAGAAAAATGAATTAATTGAACTATTAGAGCTATACTTGCATTTACACGAAAAATCCGTTCCTGAAATCACAGAGCATTTGAATAAAACTTGGAATACTATAATACAAGACGAAAATCATCATATTATAGTTAAGATTGTAGATGACAAAATTGTATCCTCTTGCGTTTGTGTTATAATACCTAATTTAACAAGAAATATCAGACCTTATGCTTTTATAGAAAATGTTGTAACTCACACAGATTATCGTGGAAAAGGATACGCAACAGAGTGCTTAAATTATGCCAAAGAAATTGCGGAAAAAATGAATTGCTACAAAATGATGCTACTTACTGGCTCAAAAGAGGAAGCTACTCTTAAATTTTACGAAGGTGCTGGTTATAATCATTCAGACAAAACAGCCTTTATTCAATGGATAAAGTAATACTACAAATTATGATATGCCTGTTTAGACTAACAAACTTGAATTTTCAATTACCTTAATTCATATGGAGAATGATAAAAATGACAAAAAAGAAAAAGAGAATAATAATCATATCAATAATAATTACTTTAGTCATCTTAATTGTTGTAGTTTTGTACGTAAATCTCAAGGTGTTTACGGTCCAAAAGGTTTTAATGCCAGAACAACAAGAAGTATACATTATGGGGACATTTCATACAGAACATTTTGAACGATATGCAAATTATTCAATAGAGGAAATGATAAATGCTATAAATAGTATTGAACCTGATGTTGTATTCATTGAAGCAAGAGAAAATAGTTTCATAGAATATGGAGTTGTAGATGGACCGATAGATATGTGTGTAGCTTATAGCTATTGCTTTGAAAATAATATTCCTGTCGAAATGATTGACTATTGGGAAATTACTAATAATTCTAAAACTAATACAACTACGGATGAAAGAGACGACCACATTCATAATAACATTATGGAAAAGCTCGCTGATTATGAAAACAAAAGAATTCTGGTTATATGTGGATTTGGGCATTTGAACGCTCAAACAGAACGATTGATTGAAGCGGGTGGTCAAAAACAGCATATTAGTCATAAAAGTGATTTGTTTAAAGGGAAAAATGAGGATTTTGTTTATCCGAGTATGGTATGTGATGTATGGGAAAAAAGAGTAATTTTCTATGCACATACGGTTCCGCAGCTGGTTCAAGAAAATGACGCTTTGAATGAAAAAACTAAAGCAAATTGGCCAGAAGATGTTGATGATTCTTTCTATAACTGGCAGATGGAATACTGCAAATTGTTCGAGACAAATAATTTGTATATTGACTAATCTACAAATTCCAATTTGTTGTGTCAAAAATAAGGAAAGTGAAAACTGAAAAGTATTGAAATAATATGGAGATATTAGTGCAAAAAGTTGTTATCTGGATATTGTAGGATTGGTGATAAAAAAGTGTAAACTTGAATTTGAAAGAGAGTGCAAAGGAATGACAAAACAAAGTAAAATTAAAGCTTTAATTTTTTATCTGCCTGTGTTCTATGGTTTGTGGGCAATAGGTGAATTGTTTCTTTTTGAACAAATAAGATTATTACTTAATAATGAAGTTCAATCACAGCTTGTTATAAATGCACTTATCAAAAATCTTGTATGGACATTGCCAGCAGTTATTATGATATATCATTTCAAAGATGATGTTTATGTAACACTGAAAGATATGTTTTCATCAAAAGTTAATTGGTTAAAATACTTACCGATTTTTCTATTATTTACAATATTTCTGATAGGTGATGCAATACTGGTAAATGGCAAGCTTGCAATATCAAGTGAATTTGGTTTTGATGATGTGATAGATTTGCTGTTTGTTGGTGTTACAGAAGAAATGGTTTTTCGTGGCTGGTTGCTCAATGTTACTATAAAAGAGGATAAAAAGTGGCGATATATAATTATAAATGCTCTTATGTTTTTGGCAATTCATTTCCCTATTTGGATTCATAACGGAATTTTTGTAAGTAGTTTTACAGGTTTTGGATTTTTATGTGTTATAATATTAAGTGTAATTTTCAGCTATACATTTATAAAAAGTAAAAATATACTTGTACCAATTGCATTGCATACATACTGGGATTTACTTATGTTTATGTTTTTCTAAGGGAGGTAAATTTTATGATTGGAAGTGTTGTGAAAGTTATCGTTGATAGACCGCTAGGCACTTATCACCCAAAGCATAAAGATATTTACTACTCTGTTAATTATGGATATATCCCAAACATTATAGCACCAGACGGGGAAGAGCAGGACGCATATATCCTTGGTGTTAACCAGCCTGTTAAAGAATTTGTGGGAAAAGTAATTGCAATCATTCACAGATTAGATGATGTAGAGGACAAATGGGTGGTAGCACCTAATGATGTTACCTTTACAGAAGAAGAAATAATGCAACAGGTTGCATTTCAGGAACAATATTTTCAAACAGAAATAAGAATGTAGAATTTAAGCTTATATAGGTGCTAAAATTACCTATAAAGGCTTATATGAAAAATAAAGAAAAATCAATATAAAATAGTTAATACTAATATAAAAGAACAGGAGGAATAAAATTATGGCAGGACATAGAATGGGAAGAACAACAGAGGACATCAGAAGAGAAATGACTGCAATTCTTCGTGAGATGAAAGACCCACGAATTAGCGACGCTATGGTAAGCGTTGTGCGTGTAGATGTAACTAATGACCTTTCATATTGCAGTGTATATGTAAGCTCTATGTATGGTATGGATAAAAGTAAGGAGGCTGCAAAGGCACTGAAAAATGCTGCAGGCTTTATTAGAAAAGAGCTTGGACACCGTCTAAAGCTTCGTCACGTACCAGCACCATTATTCTATGCAACAGATTCAATAGAATATAGTGCAAATATCAATAAAATTTTGCTTGACCTAGATATACCTGAGGAAATTCCTGAGGAGGAGTCAGATAATGAAGCAGATTTTTGATATAAATGAAGTTATTACTTTTTTAAAAGATAATGACAATTACGCTATTTTAACTCACCAATATCCAGACGGTGATACCCTCGGCTCAGCTTATGCCTTGTGTGGTTTGCTACAGCAAATGGATAAAAAAGCAAAAGTTCTTATTAACGGTGGTGAGATTCCTAGTAAATTTTCATATTTAGCAAATGGAGTAGATACAACTGAATTTACTCCACAAACCTATATAAGTGTAGATGTTGCAGACAGAAAGCTGTTAGGCGAGCTGGATATTTATACCGATAAAATTACAATGGCTATTGACCATCACGAAACACACAAGCCTTTTGCACAGCAGTATTATGTAGTGTCTGAATCTGCAGCTAATTGCGAAAACATTTTTGATATAGCTAAAGCTTTAAACTTAATGATTACAAAGGATATTGCAAATGCACTTTATACAGGTATAACAACCGATACAGGCTGTTTTAGATATTCAAATGTTACTCCAAGAACACATATTATAGCATCTCAACTTATGGAATATGGTTGCGAAGCATATAAAATTAATAAGCAGATGTTTGAAACAGTATCTAAAAATAAAAAAGCACTAGAAGCTTTTGTTATAGGTAATATGGAGTATTACCATAATAATGAAGTAGCTTTTGCCTACACAACAAAGGCTATTCTTGATAAATTTGATATAAGCGAAGACCAAGTAGAGGGAATATCTGCTATTCCAAGAACTATAGAAGGAGTAAAAGTAGGTATTACTCTCCGTGAAAAAGATTCTAAAACCTTTAAAGTTTCAGTAAGAACAAACGACGGAATAAAAGCTAACGAAATTTGCGGTTGTTTTGGTGGCGGAGGCCACCAAGCTGCGGCAGGTTGTGCAATAGAGGGCACAATACAGCAGGTAAAAGATTTACTGTTGCCGGTTGTGTTTAAGGCTCTGGAAAATCAATTATAATAAGGTGTTTATTTATGAATGGAATTATAGTTATAAATAAGCCGGCAGATTTTACTTCTTTTGATGTAGTTGCCGTAATGCGTGGTGTGGCTAAAACTAAAAGGTTGGTCACACAGGCACTTTAGACCCAATGGCAACAGGTGTTTTGCCATTGCTGTTTGGTAATGCAACCAAGGCACAATCACTTTTGCCTGACAGTAGCAAAGAATATGTTGCAGAGTTTAAACTGGGCATTACCACCGATACACTGGATATTACAGGTGCAGTTACAGCCACAAATGATGTTCATTCAACAGCACAAGACATAGAAAAGCTTTTACCTCAGTTTACAGGGGATATCTACCAATTACCCCCAATGTATTCTGCTGTACAAAAGGACGGTAAACGTTTGTACGAATTAGCAAGACAGGGCATTGTTGTAGAGCGTGAAAAACGACAGGTAAATATAAGCAAGCTACAGCTGTTAGAATATAACAGCGAAACACACTGTGGAAAATTGGTGGTAGCTTGTTCAAAGGGCACATACATACGCACTCTTATTGATGATATAGGAGCACTTCTTGGTTGCGGTGCTGTTATGACAGCACTATGCAGAACTTTTGCTTGTGGCTATTCTCTTGATGATGCTATTACTTTAGAGCAGGCAAAGGAGCTTGCCAGTAAGGGTTGCCTAGAGGATACCGTAAAATGTGTAGACGGAGTTTTTACAGAATATCGTCAGGTTGTAATATCTCCACCACAGGCTAAGCGATTTTGCAATGGTGGTCAGCTTGATATAAATAGGCTGAAAATTAAAAATCTAGCCGACGGTGAAATTATACGAATTAAAGCAGAAAACGATTTTTTCATTGGCTTAGGTAAGGTTGATTACAGCAACAATTGGGTAGCAATTCATAAGCTATTTAATTTTGTTTGATAAATTAAAATCTATAAATACAGCAATAACCTATTTACCTCATATACCTTTACAACAAAGGAAAATACGCACAACAGCCAATTGATATAAAAATCATACATAGTAAATCAAGATATTATTGTGGAATTAGCTCTTGCATAATTGGGGAGTAAATACACTTTAGGAGGTTGAACTATGAATATAAAAGAAATGATAGATAGTAATTTTAAGGGGAATATTTATGTTGTTAAAGACGGTGAGGTTATTTGCGAAAGCGTAACTGGTTTTGCAGATTTAGCAAATGAGGTTCCAAATACAATAGACACTAAATTTGCCAGTGCTTCCGCAGGAAAAGTTTTTGTAGCTGTGGGTGTATTAAAGCTGATTCAAGATGGAAAAATCAAATTTGATGATACTCTCGGTAAGCTTCTCGATATTGATTTACATAACATTGATGCTGATGTAACAGTAGAACAGTTGCTTAACCACACTTCGGGAGTTCCTGACTAT
This sequence comes from Acutalibacteraceae bacterium, assembly GCA_036309465.1. Classification (GTDB taxonomy): domain Bacteria; phylum Bacillota; class Clostridia; order Oscillospirales; family Acutalibacteraceae; genus CAG-964. The sequence continues at coordinate 399 of JAXJTR010000015.1, read as the reverse complement.
TTTGATGAAAATGTTATGGAGGAGTACGAGGAACTGTGGGTTGATTACCCTAACTATAAAATCAGACATAACAATGATTTATTCCCTTTGTTTATTAATAAGCCTATGATGTATGAAAAAGGGGAGAAGTTCCAGTACAATAATTCTGGATATGTATTGTTAGCTTCTATAATAGAGAAAGTAACAGGAATGTACTTTGACGAATACCTAAAGAAAAATATCTTTGATGTTTGCAATATGAAGTCAACCGGTTACTATGAATTTGACAGATTACCTGCAAAATGTGCCAATAGCTACATCTACTGTCCTGATACAAATAATTACCGTACAAATATTTATTCTACAGATGTTAAGGGAACAGGTGCAGGCGGTGCTTTTATAACAGTTAAGGATATTGTT
>JAXJTR010000014.1:0-4603 GCA_036309465.1 Acutalibacteraceae bacterium | reverse complement strand
TGTTAACACAATTCTTTCACCAGTAGAGGGTAAAACACTAGCTATTGGTACAACATACCTAGAGGCTGGTACATACCAGTTTAAGCTATCAATTGATGCAGTTCAGTTTGGTTACAAAAAGACTGTAAATGACAGCACAACAGGTTCATTAACATTCAGCAATAAGTTCTCATCTAATGTAACACTAATTGCAACAGGTGGTAACTACACATTCACATTAAATACAGCTACAAACAGACTAACAATTAAGCACTCTCCTGTAAAGGACGAAAAGCTTGACGATGTTCACGTTTCAGGTGATATTAACTTCGTACTAGATGACAATGGCGGTAGCAGTGATATAGCTACAGCTACAACAACACTAGAAGAGGGTACATATTCATTTAAGGTTTACAATTACGGTCAGGCTGTAACTGTAGGTCTAAAGATTACAGATGAGGGTTCAAAGAAGCTATTTGGTAACTATTCAACACCACTAACACTAGTAGCTTCAGGTGGTACTTACAAATTCTCATTCAACAAAACAACAAACGAAATTACTATCGAAATGGCTTAATTAAATTTTAATTTAGCTAGTAGTTATTTCAAATAATTAATTGCTTCTGCTACTCAGACTATGTTTGGGTAGCAGAAGTTTTTTGTGCTTTTTTGCGTAGTAGAGTATCTGTATTCTAACTTTGTCAGTGTTAAAAGGGTGTTAAAATTATGTATATACAAGGCGAATTATGCAGGTGTTTATTGGGTTGGAAAATTAAACATAAACGCCGACATCTTTTTAGCTAAGATTATATAATTTGTTTGTGGAAATTTAAGGAGAATTGAGGTATTATAATAGTGTAATATTCTTATTTACCAACAAGCATTGATTTTTTGCGGAGGTTTTTGTTTGGCATCAGGTTGTTGAAAAAACAGAATAAATCTGTTTTGTATATACTTAGTCCTTGTGTGGTAAATAAAATAATACAAATATTATAAAAGGAGGATTCTTATATGAATCAAATGAAAGGCTCACTAAAAAGAGCTACTGCTGTTTTGTTATCTGCACTTATGATTACTTCAACATTAGCTGTAAGTGGCACAGTAACAGCAGGTGCTATAAACACAAACACAGCATTAAGTCAAAATGATGATGACTTTAAGTCAGGCAAAAATTTTGAATACAATGGTTATACTTGTCGTTACGATTCTACTGATAATGGTATAGTAATTGTAAAAGGTCCAACTGATGTGGCTAATGTAACTCTACCTTACAGAATTAAAGGCTATCCTATAGTTAACATTGCGGGTACTGCTTTTGAAAATAATAAAGCTCTAAAAAGCATTTCTTTGCCATCAGGTGTAAAATATATATACGCTAATGCTTTTAAGGGTTGTACTAACCTTGAGAGCGTAACTCTTCCAAGTACACTTAAAGAGATATTTTCTTCTGTATTTGAGGGTTGTTCAAGTCTAAAAAGTATAAGTATCCCAGATAGCGTAGAGTACATTGGTTATGGTGTATTTGAGAACTGTACAAGCTTGATGGACATTAAAGTACCAGATAACGCAGTAAAATATGACAGTAATATATTTGAAAATACAGCATGGTATAACAGTCAGCCTGACGGTGTAGTATATTTGGACAATTTGTTGTACAACTATAAGGGTGTATTACCTGAAAATTATGTACTAACAATTAAAGAGGGTACAAAAAATATTGCTAGTCGTGCATTTTATCATGAGTATAAACACGAAATCCAAAGTAGTAATTTGGTAGCAATTGAGATGCCGGATTCATTATTGTGTATTGGTGCAAACAGTTTTTCAGGGTGTGAAAATATTACAAGTCTTGAGTTCCCAGATAGCGTACAGTTTATAGATAGTAGTGCTTTTAGTGCTTGTAATAATATAAGCGACATTAAGTGGCCAAGTGGCTTAAAATCAATTGGATATAATTCATTTATTGGTTGTAATTCTATCGAAGAGGTTATTTTACCTGATGGTGTAGAAGAGATTGGTTATGGTGCATTTAAAAAATGTCAATCTCTAAAAACAGTAGTAATGCCTGACAGTGTAACAACTTTAGAGCCTGAGGCATTTTCAGCTTGCCCTGTATTGGAAAGTGTAAGATTAAGTGAGAATCTTACATGTATTGACGGTTATACATTTGAGAAATGTGACAATCTAAAAGAGATAAATATTCCAAAGAATGTTGATACAATTAAAGTATGTGCATTTTATAAGTGTAGTAGCTTAGAAAAATTAGTATTGCCAGATACTTTAAAGATTATAGAGGGTTCTGCTTTCCAGCAGTGTGATAAGCTAGCAAATTTAACAATTCCTTCAAGTGTTGAACAAGTAGGTGCAGGAGCATTTTTAGGTACACCTTGGTTAGCTGCTAAGCCAGATGGTATTGTATATATAAATAATGTTTTATATACATATAATGGTGAACCTGAAAAGATTGATGTTCTTAACATTAAGGATGGTACTACATACATATCTGATTATGCTTTACAGTACTTTAAATATGTAAAGAAAGTAACAATGCCAGACACTGTAACCTATATAGGTAAACATGCATTTGAGAATTGCGATGCAATGGAAGAGATTAAGCTTTCAAAAAATATTACAGTGATAAAATATGAGTCATTTGCTTATTGTGACAGCCTAAAAAGCATTGTAATTCCAGAGGGTGTAATTGAACTAGAGGCATATTGTTTTGATGGCTGTACAAGCCTAGAATCTCTATATCTGCCAAAAAGTCTTAAGAAAATAAATTATTTTGTTCGTGCAAGTGACGGTGTTCTAAAAGATTTATATTATGCAGGTAGTGAAGCAGATCTTGATGCTATATACTATACTACAAGTAATATGGATGAACTAAAAAATAATGGTTATACAACTTTCCATTATAACTATGTTTATGAGGAGCCAACAGAGGGACCAACAACACCTCCAACAGAGAAGCCAACAGAGGGCCCAACAGAAAAGCCAACAGAGGCACCAACAGCCCCACCAACAGAGATTGAAACAGAAAAACCAACAGAGGCTCCAACACAGCCTCCTGTAACAGTAAATACAATGTATTTTGTTCCGTCATCAAATTGGAAGAATAACAATGCAAGATTTGCTGCTTACTATTTCAATGGCTCAAAGGAATCAACTTGGGTATCATTAACAGCTACATCAGATGGTAAATATTCTTGTACTATTCCAACAGGTGACTATAAGAGTGTTATCTTTACAAGAATGAACCCAGCTACAACAGATAACAACTGGGATAATGGTACAAAGTGGAATCAAACAGCTGATTTAACAATTGGCGGTAACTGCTTTACACTAACATCAACAGATTGGGATAACGGTAACGGTACATGGACAACTATTGAAAATCCTACAGTTGCTCCAACTCAGAAACCATCAGAGAACCCATCAGAAACACCAACAGTTGCTCCAACACAGCCACCTGTAGCAGAAAATACTCTTTACTTCACACCATCAACAAATTGGACAGAAGCAAATGCAAGATTTTCTGCATATTTCTTTAATGGTTCAAACGCATCAACTTGGGTATCTCTAACAAAGAATTCAGACGGTAAGTATTCCTGTACAATTCCAGCAGGTAACTATAAGAGTGTTATCTTTGTAAGAATGAATCCTAATACAACAGACAACAACTGGGATTATACTAACAAGTGGAACCAAACAGCAGATTTAACAATTGATGGCAACCACTTCACACTAACATCAACAGCTTGGGATAATGGTACAGGTACATGGACAAAAATTGAAAATCCAACAACAGTACCAACAGAAAAGCCAACAGATAAGCCAACAGACAAACCAACAGAGAAACCATCAGAAACACCAACAGTTGCTCCAACACAGCCACCTGTAACAGAAAATACTCTTTACTTTACACCATCAACAAATTGGACAGAAAGCAATGCAAGATTTTCTGCATATTTCTTTGATGGTACAAGTGAGTCAACTTGGGTATCTCTAACAAAGGGCTCAGACGGTAAGTACTCTTGCACAATTCCAGCAGGTAACTATAAGAGCGTTATCTTTGTAAGAATGAATCCAAATACAACAGACAACAACTGGGAGTCTGTAAATAAGTGGAATCAGACAGCAGATTTAACAATTGATGGTAACCACTTTACTCTAACTTCAACAGCTTGGGATAACGGTACAGGTACATGGACAAAAATTGAAAATCCAACAACAGTACCAACAGAAAAGCCATCAGAAACACCAACAACTCAGCCACCAGTAGCTGAAAACGCAATCTATTTTGTTCCATCAGCAAACTGGAAAGATGCAAACGCAAGATTTGCTGCTTACTTCTTCGATGGTAATGGTAAAGAGGAATGGATTTCTCTAACAGCTACATCTGACGGTAAGTTTGTAGGTTCAATGCCAACAGGCTTTACAAATGTAATCTTCACAAGAATGAACCCAACTACAACAGATAACAACTGGGAGAACGGCGTTAAGTGGAATCAGACAGCTGACCTAAAGATCGAGGGCAACTGCTTCACACTAGCTGAAGGTGTTTGGGATAATGGTAACGGTACTTGGACAACAATCGTTGAGCCAACACAGCCAGTAACAACAC
>JAXJTR010000013.1:0-8305 GCA_036309465.1 Acutalibacteraceae bacterium | reverse complement strand
TTATGGATTGGGATACACAGGACAAGTGGCATAGTTTTGTGGATTTGGTTTTAGATGAATTAGATAATAATACTGATGATAAATTTTATTTAGCGTGTTTATATTCAAAATTAGCATCAGCGTATGGTACTAAAGGTAACTATAATAAACAGTTTGAGTATCGTGAAAAGGAACTAGAAATTATTAAAGAAGTTTTACCATTAAATCATTTGGATATTTCTGAAGAAGTTTTACCATTAGATCATTTGGATATTTCTGAAGAAGTTTTACCATTAGTACATTTGGTTTTGGCAGAATCATATAATGGTTTAGGTGTTGCTTATTGTGATAAAGGTGAATATGATAAGGCTATTGAATATTATGAAAAGGCACTAAAAATTAAGGAAGAAGTATTACCGTCCAATCATCCAGACTTGGCAAGTTCATATAATAATTTAGGTGTTGCTTATGATTATAAAGGTGAAAATGATAAGGCTATTGAGCAATATGAAAAGTCACTAAAAATTAGAGAAGAAGTTTTACCGTCAAATCATCCTAACTTGGCAAGTTCATATAATAATTTAGGTGTTGCTTATGTTGATAAAGGTGAATATGATAATGCTATTGAATATTATAAAAAAGCACTAAAAATTAGAGAAGAGGTTTTGCCGTCAAATCATCCAGACTTGGCAAGTTCATATAATAATTTAGGTGGTGCTTATCATTATAAAGGTGAATATGATAATGCTATTGAATATTATGAAAAGGCACTAAAAATTTTTGAAGAAGTTTTACCGTCAAATCATCCAGACTTGGCAAGTTCATATAATAATTTAGGTGTTGCTTATGATGATAAAGGTGAATATGATAATGCTATTGAATATTATGAAAAGGCACTAAAAATTAAGGAAGAAGTATTACCGTCCAATCATCCAGACTTGGCAAGTTCATATAATAATTTAGGTGTTGCTTATGGTAATAAAGGTGAATATGATAAAGCTATTGAATATTATGAAAAGGCACTTGCTATATATAAAACAGCATTACCTAATCACCCAAACACCATTGGAGTATATAAAAATATTATAATGTTATACAAAAAGCTAAACGACACCGAAAACGCCCAAAAATATTTTGACGAACTGGAAAGTTTACAGGAAAACGATATATAATATAAAAATAAAAACAATTTAGGAGGAATAAAAATGGAACTGTATAACACACTGGGACAAAAAAAGCAGGAGTTTGTGCCACACCAACAAGGAAAGGTGCGTATGTATACCTGTGGACCTACTGTTTACCACTATGCACACATAGGCAACCTACGTACCTATATAATGGAGGACGTTTTAGAAAAATATTTAAGATATTCAGGCTATGATGTAACAAGAGTTATGAATATAACAGATGTTGGCCACCTTTCAAGCGATGCCGACACAGGCGAGGACAAAATGCTTGCCGGTGCAAAAAGAGAAAACAAGGGTGTGCTTGAAATTGCTAAATTTTACACCGACGCTTTCTTTGCAGACTGCCAAAAGCTGAATATTAAAAAGCCTGATGTAATAGAGCCTGCTACAAACTGTATTGACGAATTTATAAATATGGTTTCTGTTTTATTGGAAAAAGGCTATGCTTATCAGGCTGGTGGTAATGTATACTTTGATACCTCTAAGCTGGATAATTACTATGTTTTTGGCAACCAAACAGAAGAGGATTTGGCTGTTGGTGTGCGTGACAGTGTTGAGGAAGATACCAACAAGAAAAATAAGGCAGATTTTGTTTTGTGGTTTACTAAGTCAAAATTTGACGACCAAGAGCTAAAATGGGACAGTCCTTGGGGCTATGGCTACCCAGGCTGGCATATAGAGTGCTCTGCAATTTCTGTTAAGCACCTTGGTGAGTATTTGGATATTCACTGTGGCGGTATTGATAACGCATTCCCTCACCATACAAACGAAATCGCACAAAGTGAAGCCTTTGTTGGTCATAAGTGGTGTAATTATTGGTTCCACGTGCTACACCTAAATGATGCAAGAGGTAAAATGAGTAAATCAAAGGGAGATTTCCTAACAGTATCATTACTACAAGAAAAAGGCTACAACCCACTTGTTTACCGTATGTTCTGTTTGCAATCTCATTACAGAAAGCCTCTTACATTCACCTACGAAAGCCTAGACAACACCGCAAAGGCTTACGAAAAGCTAATAAAAAGAATTAACGCATTGTCAACAGAGGGCGAAGTTGATATGGCTAAGGCAGAGGAATATATTGCAAGCTTTAAAACTGCTATGGATAACGACCTTAACACATCTTTAGCTTTAACAGCTGTATATGATGTTCTAAAGGCAGACACAAACGATGCAACAAAAAGATATGTTCTACAAAGCTACGATACCGTTTTATCTATTGGCTTGCTAGATGGTAATGTATCTCAAACAGCTACAAACACAGCCGAAGCACAAGAGATTGAACAGCTTATAGAAAAGCGAAATCAAGCAAGAGCAAATAAAGACTGGGCAACAGCTGATGCAATAAGAGATGAGCTAAAGGCAAGAAATATTGTGCTTGAGGATACTCCAAATGGTGTTAAGTGGCATAAGGAAGAAGCCACCCCAACTGTAGACACAAAATGGATAGAAGAAATGATAGCAAACCGTACCCAAGCAAAAGCCAATAAAGATTGGGCAACAGCCGACGCAATTAGAGATGAGCTTAAAGCAAAGGGTATTACACTTATTGATACTCCACAAGGCGTAGAATGGAAGGTGGAGTAAATGGATATATTAGAAATTCTAAAATCTGTACTTTTTGGCATAGTAGAGGGCATAACAGAATGGCTACCAATAAGCAGTACAGGTCATATGATATTGCTTGATGAGTTTATCTCTTTAAATATATCACCAGAATTTAAGTCTGTTTTCGAGGTTGTTATTCAGTTAGGAGCAATTTTAGCAGTTGTTATAATTTACTGGAAACAAATATGGCCATTTAAGCTAAATGACAAATCCGAAAAAGGCTTAAAGTCCTATGTAAAAACAGACATAATGGCACTATGGGGAAAAATTCTAGTTGCCTGTATTCCTGCTGCAGTTGTGGGAATATTACTTGATGATATACTGGAAAAATATTTATACAACTATGTAGTTGTTGCAATATCTCTAATAGTATTTGGTATTGCGTTTATTGTAGTAGAAAACTGGAATAAAAAAAGAGAAGCTAAAATTACATCAATTAGCGACCTTACATATAAAGTGGTACTAATAATTGGTGTGTTCCAGCTTTTGGCGGCTATTTTCCCTGGCGTTTCTCGTTCAGGTGCTACAATAGTAGGTGCCTTGCTAATAGGTGTATCAAGAACCGTTGCCGCAGATTTTACATTTTTCTTGGCTATACCTGTAATGGCTGGTGCAAGCCTGCTTAAACTTGTTAAATTCGGCTTTGCATTTACTGCAAACGAGCTTATAATTTTAGCTGTTGGCTTTGTTGTAGCGTTTTTAGTTTCTATTGTAGTAATTAAATTCCTACTTAAATTCATTAAAAAGCACGACTTTAAGGTATTTGGCTGGTACAGAATAGCACTGGGTATTTTGGTGCTAATATACTTTGCTGTAACAAGTATGGCATAATATTAATAAAAAGTTACTTTTACAAAATGTTGAAAAAATATTTTTTGATTATTGTTTTATTAAAGGGTTTCACCCTTTAAAATCCCACAAAGGCTCCGCCTTTGAACCGCAAGCCTTTAAAAAGGCTTGACCCAAATTTTAATTATACTTTTTTAACATTTTAATTTAACATAAAGATTAAACGACAACCCCCAAGAGTTCTCGGTATTAGCCGAATCTCTTGGGGGTTGTCTAAAATATTGAAAGTGAGGTATAAGTTTATTAAAACACTCGTTACTTAATATCCAGTGTTATAACAGGATTACCGAATTTATCTAATAATGGTGTAAGTCCACCTGTGTTACCTGCACAATGATACATATAATTTACTCCGGTTTGTCTATCTACCCATATTTCAGTAAGATTAATTGCTCCCTGACTATAGGTTTTTACAAATCTTTCGTCCTTTGCCATTGTTTTATTCTCCTATACTTAATTAATATAATTAAAGTTTGGAATTACTTAAAGTAAGCTACGCCACTTTCAAAGATTTTCTGGTCTTTCTCAAATGGTACATTAGCATATAGGTTGTTACCCTTACGCTCTGAATGACCCATTTTACCAAAAATTCTTCCGTCTGGGCTTGTAATACCCTCAATAGCACATACTGAACCATTTACATTAAATGCAATATCGTCAGATGGCTTACCGTTAAGGTCTACATACTGTGTTGCAATTTGACCATTTGCAATTAACTGCTGTAGCATAGCGTCATTAGCAACAAAACGACCCTCACCGTGAGATATTGGAATAGAGAATACATCACCAGCGTTAACCTGTGACAACCAAGGAGATTTAACAGATGTAACACGAGTATAAGCCATATGAGAAATATGTCTGCCTATTGTGTTAAATGTTAGTGTTGGAGAGTCCTCTGTAATTTCTGTAATCTTACCGTAAGGAACAAGACCAAGCTTAATAAGTGCCTGGAAACCATTACAGATACCCAACATTAAACCGTCACGTTTTTCAAGTAAATCTGTTACAGCCTGTGCAATAACAGGGTTACGGAATGTTGTAGCAATAAACTTACCAGAACCGTCTGGCTCGTCACCACCACTAAATCCACCTGGGAACATAATAATCTGTGACTCTTTTATCATTTTCTCCATTTGTGCTATTGTTTCTTCAATATCATTTGGAGTTAAGTTTTTAACAATTAATAGCTGTGGGTCTGCTCCTGCCTTTTCAAAGGCTCTTGCTGTATCTACCTCGCAGTTAGTACCAGGGAATACAGGAATAAATACCTTTGGCTTAGCAACCTTAATAACAGGAGAAAGTGTGCTATGCTGTGTTGTTAATGGAATATCCTGTACCATTTTTGGACACTCTGCCTTTGTAGCAAATACATTTTCAAGCTTACCTGTCCATGCTTCTATTAATTCATCTATATCAAGTGTACCACACTTAATGTCAATAACAGCATTATCTGTTGTTGTACCAAGAGTATAAGCAGTAACCTTGCTGTCTAGCTGTGCACCATCTGCAAGCTCTACTACTAATGAGCCACTTAGTGGAGCAAATAGCTCTTGCTCTGTTAGCTCGTGGTCGAATGTAAAGCCAATCTTGTTACCAAAGCACATTCTTGCAACTGTAGCAGCAGCACCACCCTCACGAACAACAGAAGCAGATAGAATTTTACCCTGCTCTGCAAGTGCGTAAACAGCGTTGTACATTGCCTTTAGCTCTTCCCAAACTGGCATCTGACATTCTTTGCAAACAGGAACAGGAATATAAAGAACTGTTGAACCAGCCTTTTTAAACTCTGCTGAAATTGTCTTAGAAGCCTTTGTCATACCAACTGCAAAGCTTACAAGTGTTGGTGGAACATCTAAATCCTCAAATGAGCCAGACATACTGTCTTTACCACCAATAGATGGTATACCCATATTAATTTGTGCTGTCATAGCACCTAGTAAAGCCGCCGCTGGCTTACCCCAACGCTCTGGCTTGTTGTAAAGTCTTTCGAAATACTCTTGGAAAGTTAATCTTGCTTTTAGTGGGTTAGCACCAATAGCCAATAGCTTAGACATAGACTCTACTACTGCAAATGCAGAACCGTGGAATGGTGACCATCTTGAAACACCAGGGATAAAGCCAAAGCTCATTGCTGTAGCGTCATCTGTTTCGCCCTTTTCTAGTGGAATTTTAGCCGCCATAGCGTCCTGTGGTGTAAGCTGATATTTACCACCAAATGGCATAATAACTGTAGCTGCACCAATACTTGCGTCGAATCTTTCGCCTAAACCAATCTGAGAACAAACCTCTAGTCTTGCAAGGTTAGCCTTAAACGCCTCTGTTTTAGACATACCCTTTAAAGCTTCAGGAGCCTGTGTTCTGTAGTTGTTATTTTCGTCTGGTGCTGTAATATAAGCCTGAGAAACCTGTGTAACACCATTTGTGTTTAGGAATGCTCTGCTTAGGCTTACAATTGTGTCACCTTTCCAAGTCATTGTTAATCTTGGGTTTTCTGTAACAACTGCAACAGCTGTAGCCTCTAGATTTTCTGTATGTGAATACTCAATAAATTTATCTACATCTTTAGCATCAAGTACAACAGCCATTCTCTCCTGAGATTCTGAAATAGCAAGCTCTGTACCGTCTAAGCCCTCGTACTTCTTTGTAACCTTATCAAGGTCAACAGCAAGACCATCTGCAAGCTCACCAATAGCTACGCAAACACCACCTGCACCAAAGTCGTTACAACGCTTTATCATAGTTGAAACAGCCTTGTTTCTAAACAAACGCTGGATTTTTCTTTCTGTTGGTGGGTTACCCTTTTGAACCTCTGCACCGCAGGTTTCTATAGATGACTCTGTATGTGCCTTAGAAGAACCTGTTGCACCACCGCAACCGTCACGACCTGTACGACCACCAAGTAATACAATAACATCACCTGGCATTGGTACTGCACGGATAACATTCTCTTTTGGAGATGCACCAATAACTGCACCAATTTCCATTCTCTTTGCAACATAGCCTGGGTCGTAAAGCTCTGTAACCTGACCAGTAGCCAAACCAATTTGGTTACCGTAAGAGCTATAGCCTGCTGCTGCACCTGTTGTAATTTTTCTGCTTGGTAGCTTACCCTGCATTGTGTCCTTAAATGCAACTGTAGGGTCGCCACTACCTGTTACACGCATAGCCTGATATACATAAGATCTACCTGACAATGGGTCACGAATAGCACCACCAAGGCAAGTAGCTGCACCACCAAAAGGCTCGATTTCTGTTGGGTGGTTATGTGTTTCGTTCTTAAACTGAACAAGCCACTGCTCAGTTACACCGTCTATTGTAACAGGTACTTCTATAGAACAAGCATTGATTTCATCACTTACATCAAGGTCAGGAATCATACCTCTTTTTCTTAATAGCTTCATTCCTGCTAAAGCCATATCCATTAGAGAAACATCACGGTTACTGTCTTTACCATAAACTTCTTCTCTAGCAGCATAATACTCAGCAAGTGCCTTTTCGATAGTTTCTGTTAAAGCACCTTTTTCTATTTCAATTTTTTCCAATCTTGTAAGGAATGTTGTATGTCTGCAATGGTCAGACCAGTATGTGTCAATAACTCTAAGCTCTGTTACTGTTGGGTTACGCTTTTCCTCATCTCTAAAGTAATCACGACAGAATTTTAGGTCGCTAAGTGTCATTGCAAAGCCCATAGAGCTGTAATATTCAGCCATTTGGTCATTGTCAAATGTAATAAAGCCCTCTACATCTGCAACCTTGTCAGGTACAGTAACGGCAATTTCAAGAGTTTCAGGCTTGTCCATAGAAGCAAGTCTTGACTCAACAGGGTTAATCATATAGTTTTGAATTTTTACTAAATCCTCTTCAGTAATATCACCCTTAACAGCAACAACCTTTGCACTTAAAACCATTGGGCGTTCACCCTGTGTTAAAAGCTGTGCACACTGTGCGGCACTGTCGGCACGCTGGTCGTACTGGCCAGGAAGATATTCCATAGCAAATACTTTCCAATCGCTATCTATTGGCAATGTTTCTTCATATACATTGTCCTGATTAGGCTCTGAAAATACAGTTGGCTTAGCCTTTTCAAATTCCTCTGCTGTTAAACCGGATACATCGTAACGATTTAACAATCTTAACTCCTGTACAGAAGTAAGACCAAGATTATTTCTTAAATCCCACAGAGTTTGAGAAGCCTCTACATCAAAGCCACTTTTCTTCTCAACAAAAATTCTTGTTACTTGTGACATTAATAAAATCATTCCTTTCAATATTAAAGAAAATAAATTTGTCATAATTAACCGTTTGTACAGCTTAACAACAATACAAACTACTAAAATAATTCTACCATAAACTGTTTTTTTTTACAATGGTAATAATAATAATTTAACTGCAACCAATATAAAAACTCCTGTATCTCTATAAAAGAGGTAGAGAAATGGAGTAAATTTTTATAGTTTTAAAGAACATTGAATCACTGCTTTGACTATTGACACATTTTTGGGGATATTGTAAACTTTTAAGATATATTGAATTAGGTTGTACTAAAATCCTAAAAAATTATTTGGTACTACTTACACTAGAAGGGAGAAAATTTTTATGAGTAATAAAAAGACATTTACCGATTTTGTTAAAACTAATTGGCTTGGGGTAACACTATGCTTTGCTATAGCTGTTTTGGCTGA
>JAXJTR010000012.1:0-6597 GCA_036309465.1 Acutalibacteraceae bacterium | reverse complement strand
CATAAAGATGATTTAGAAGCTTTATCGGCTACTATATCTACTGCTGACGGAATTATTTTTGGTTCTCCAACTTATGCAAGCAATGTATCGGCACAGATGAAGACAATTATAGACAGAGGACATTTTGTAATGGAGCAGTTGCTTTCTGGTAAATATGTAGTAAATATTGCCACCTACGAAAATTATGGTGGAACAGATACTGCTAAAATACTGAACAAGCTTACTTCATATTCGGGTGCTAAAATTCCCAGAGCTTTAGTATATAGAAAGAGCTATATTAATAATTCTGATAAAAAAGAAAAATTGAATAAGCATATACAAAAAACAGCCAATAAGCTATATCGAGATATTAAAACAAAGCACAGGTATACATTCCAAAGCATAAAGCACCTTATAATATTTAACATAGGAATCAAACCGTTTGTTATTAAAAACAAAACGGAGTATTCAGGTGTATTAAATTATTGGAAGAGTAAAAATATAATTTAGGAAAAGAGCTTGTAAACTACCATTCTATCAGAGATTTATGCAGATGATGTTAGTCCCAAAAGCTTATCCTGTGTTTACAGCTTAAAATTTGTAGATCAGAGCAAATATTTTTGTTCCGTTACTCAAAGTATGTTATTTACAGGTATTTTAAGCAATAGACAAAATATAGAGCGAATGCTATAATATAAAAAATAATCTCATCGCAGGTAGGGTTTGAAAAATATGAGTATCTATAAGTCAGATGCAGGTAAAGAAGCAATATTGTCTTTATACGATAAGCAACTAGAACGATTGGATAGGGAGTATAAGGATTTATATATAAAAACCACATTCGGTAAAACACACCTTATAGAAACAGGCAATATGTCAGGTGTACCTTTACTGGTTTTTCATGGTGGTAATGCCACTACAGCGTATAATCTGCTGTTTTGCGATTTCTTAATGAATGATTTCCATATATTCGCCGTTGATACAATTGGACATCCCGGTAAAAGTGATGAAACAAGTCTGTCTCCTAATAACTACGATTACGGAAAATGGACATCAGAAGTAATAGAAGGGTTAGGTTATGAAAAGATTTCTTGTTTTGGTGGTTCTTTTGGAGCAGGAATAATTGCCAAAACAATGTGTGTTGACCCTAAAAAGGTAAATCGGGCTGTACTTTATGTGCCATCTGGTATTAAAAATGCACCTGCTATCAACAGTATGAGTATGATGTTTCCTATGATTATGTATTGGCTTACTCATAAAGACAAATGGCTGAAAAAGTGTATGCTTCCAATGGCTGTTACAGAAGATAATATAACGCAAGATATTTATGAAACAGCAAAGTTAAGTATAAATTACTCAAAGGTAAAAACAGGTATGCCAAGCAATGTTTCAGCTAAATATATGAACAAATGTAAAGCTCCTACACTAGTGATGGCTGCTGAAAAAGATTGTCTGTTTCCAGCTAAAGGTGTTATACCAAGAGCAGAACATATAATAGAAAATTGCACAACCTATCTGCTGGAAGGCAGAGGACACATGAGTAGCCTGACAGAAGCTGAAAAGCAGATGATAGTAGATTTTCTGAATTAAGCTACTGATAAACATATTATATCTAACTAACAATAAATTTTATTCATTGGCAACAGAGATGACTTCTTTGTTGTCATTTTTATTTTTACAGTGGTCTTCTCAAAAACGGTCAACGGATATATAATACAAATGTGTTGACCGTTATGTACAATAAGGAGAATTATAATGAACAATAAATTTTTCACACTTCCAATAGAAAAACAGCGTAGAATTATAAACGCTGCGTATAAAGTGTTTTCGGAAAACAGCTATAAAAAGGCCCCTATGTCTGAAATTGCAGAGGAGGGTAATATTTCGAAGTCCTTACTTTTTCATTACTTTACAAATAAAAAGGATTTATATATGTACCTATGGGACAACGCTTGTGAGATAACAACGCAGGCTATCAGAGAATACAAAACATTGGATACAGATGATTTTTTTGAAATGCTGAGAAGAACTTTACTGTCCAAATGTTCGGTTATGCGTGATTATCCGTATATGTATGCTTTTTCTCTCAGAGCGTATTACGAAACAGCTCCCGAAATAAAAGACTCCATACAAGAAAATTTCAATGTTGCCAGTAAAGAAAGCGAAATGCTGGTTATTGAGAAAATCGATAAATCAAAGCTCAGAAAAGATATTGATATAAAAACAATGTATACAGAAATCCTTTATGCTGTAGATGGATATATGCTACAGAAGTATCGTATGAATCGTATTATCCCCGATGAAATCGAAAGAGAAACAGGTGCTTTAATCAATTTCTGGGAAAAAGTATATACACAGCAATAAACAATACAAATGTAAAAGTTGAAGGAGAAAAATCTTATGGAACATAAAAAAATAAGCGGTGTTGGTGGAGAGGTGCATTATTGGATTTCCAGACCGAAATCTACACCAAAAGGTGCAATAGTTTTTACTCATGGTTTAACTGCAAATCACACAATGTACGAAAAGCAGGTTGAGTATTTTAAGGACGAATATATTGTAATAACATGGGATGTGCCTATGCACGGCTTATCTATGCCTTATGAGCATTTTTCTTATGAGAACACTGCAAGAGATTTAAACGCTATACTAATTCAGGAGGCTATAGATAAAGTCAGTCTTGCTGGTATGTCAATGGGAGGCTATCCGTCACAGATGTTTGCTCATTTATACCCAGAAAAGGCACAGTGCATAATTGGTATTGATACAACACCATTTGGTACGGAATATTATTCTAAATCGGATTTATTCTGGCTTTCTAAGGTTAAACCAATGGCGAAGTTGTTTACAGATAGGTTGTTTCGAGAAAGTATAGCAAAATCTATATCTGTAACTGATTATTCATACCAAAAAATGAAAGAGATATTAGTTCCGTTTTCTAAAGAACAGATTATAGAGCAAATGGATATTGCCTATGGAAAGTTTGCAGAAGAAAACAGAGATCTTAATTTGAAATGCCCGATTCTTATTTTGCTTGGTGACAAGGACAAAACAGGAAAAGTAAAGCAGTATTCCAAAGCATGGGCAGAAAAAACAGGCTACCCATTACATATTATCAAAAACGCTTCACATTTCTCTAACGGAGATAACCCACAGCAGGTTAATAGCAAAATAGAGCAGTTCATTAAACAAACCATTACAAATTAATATTGAAAGCTAATTTGGAAAAATAGATTGAAATTAACATAATAGGAGAACGACAAGAAGAGCTGAAATAAAAACAAACATTAAAAATTCAACTATTCTATATGTGCTGTTTTATTTGTATTTGCGAAATATTTTATAATCGTTTATAATTTAAAATATAATACTACATTAAATTTGAATAAGACAATGCTTCTAAAGAAGTGTTTTTGATATTTTGAATGAAGTGAAATATCAAAAATATTCCAATAAACTTGTAAGTAAAGGGAGGTAGCATGATTGATAAAGATTCTTATAGCAGATGACGAAAATGACTTGAGAAAGTTACTGTATGATCAGTTGACAGAAGCAGGATATTCTGTTGTAGAGGCTTCTGATGGTAAAAAAGCGTACGAGGTGTTTGAAAGTGAAAAGCCAGATATGGCAATCATTGATATTATGATGCCTTTTATGGATGGATTGTCGTTACTTAGCAAAATTCGTGAAAGCTCTGATATGCCTGTTATATTACTTACAGCCAGAGGTGACGAAATTGACAAGGTAAGTGGACTCAGATTAGGTGCAGATGATTATATTGTAAAGCCTTGGGGTATGAACGAGCTTTTAGCAAGAATAGAGGTTCAGAAGCGTCATCTTAATATTGAAAGCAATAAACAAACTGCAATTATAGCTGGAAATCTATATATGGATTTTACAAATGGCGTTATAAAGAACAATGGCAAAATAGTTAATCTTAACGCAAAGGAATATTTAATGCTTGAGTTCTTTGCTAAAAATATGGGTAAGGTTTTAACCAAAAAGCAGATATATCAGGAAGTATGGCAAGATGAATATATGTATGACGATAATACAATAATGGTGCAGATTTCACACCTGCGAGCAAAGATAAATGATGACGAGCATAAGCATATTGAAACATTAATTGGTATAGGGTACAGATTCAGGTGAATAATATGAAAAGAAAAGTTAGCAATTTAACCACCCGAACCTATTTACGACGTAAGTTTGTGCATATTATTCTGGCAACATTAGGCTTTGTGTTACTACCAATTATATTATTGGCTATTGTGCAGTGGGGTAGTAGCAAAACAAATACAGAATACATACCAGCTAAAGATAGATTACAAACCATATACAGTGATATCCAGATTGACGATATCGTTGATAATGGTGGTGGAGCTATGGTTGTAAATAATCAATTTGAGGTTATTCAACTAGGAGGAAAGCCAGTTTGTAATAAGAAAGCTTTTACAGAAAAGGAATGGACGGAATTTTTAGTAAGTGCTGGTAATAATTCAAAATATCAATATGATATAGCATATAATGAGCTAGAAGAATATTGGTTAGTGCTGAGAACTACTAAACCTATTACATTATCTATCTTTTTTACTTTGAATCCAGAAGCAGTTAATTACAAATCAACAGTAATTATATTTTTTATGATTTGTTCTGTGTATTTGGTTGCACTTGGTGGGTTTGTTGTTTTTTATTCAAAGAGAGAATCAACGAAAATCACGAAACCAATTGAGGAAATTGCCGATTATGCTGAGAAGCTGGAATACGGTGATTATAATGCAAATTTAAACGAGGGTGGAACGCTTGAAATCAACCTTCTTAAAGAAATTATGAAGCATCTGGCTGTAGAGCTGAACAGTAAAGAAGAGCTACAGAAAAATGAAGAAGCAAAAAGAATGCTACTAGTGTCAGAAATATCTCACGATTTAAAAAATCCACTTGCCAGCGTACAGGGATATAGCGAAATGCTGTGTAATGGCGGTGCATTGGCCCAAGCAAAGCAAAAGGAATACGCACAAATGATTCATAGCAATGCAGTAAGAGCAAACGAATTATTACAGTCGCTTTTTACATATTCAAAGCTAGGCAGTGCCGGATATACACCAAAGCTTAAAAAGCTTGATATATGCGAATACACAAGGCTTATATTTTCAGAGTATCTTCCACGCCTTGAAGATAAAGATTTTAAGTATGAGCTAAATATTCCGGAATCAGAAATTTATGTAAATATAGATAAGGCTTTATTCCGACGTATATACGATAATCTTATAGATAATTCAATTAAATATAACGCTAAAGGAACTACTATAAAGCTAAGTATATGCAGGTCTGAATTTATAGAAATTTATATTTCAGATGACGGAATCGGAATTGATGATATTTATGCAAATAAAGTTTTCGACCCGTTTTTCAGAGTTGACGGCGATGTGCGAAATTCCCAAAAAGGAGGAAGTGGACTAGGTCTTGCAATTGTTAAACAGGTTGCTATTCTACATAATGGTAGTATTGAGTATTTATGTGAGCAAAAAGCAGGCTGTGGATTTCTAATTAGGCTTCCTCTGTAAATAAATTTAAGACGGATTTAAGATTGATTTATATTAGATAAAAGGCTCCCTTGATATAATTAAAAAAATTAAACAAGGGAGTTTTTGTTATGAATGAACAGAAAAAAATACAACTATCGCAAGTAAGACTTGAATCGAGCCACAAGAAAAGTAACACAAGAAAATATTTACCTTTTGTTATTCTTTGGGTATTATTTTTTGCAATGGTATTTTGGGAGGTTGCCTTTAAAACAGAGCTAAGACTGATGGATATAATAACTACTGTTATATCTATTGTTATATTATCGAAAAATAAAATACCATCTAAAAAATATATAATCACTTCAATTATATTTACAATTCTTTCTGTGGTTGCATATCTGGGATTTACACGAGATCCGTTTCTATTATTGATAAATGGACTTATGGCTGGTGTTCCTACCTTACTCACCTCACTTGCAGTATTTTCAGTAATGCAAAGTCATAGTGGATATCAAATGGTTTCTAAGGTGAAAAAGTATCCACTTCTAAAAACTATTATTATTGGAGTCATTGCAGGTGTTATATTGTCTATTATTAATACTTTTATGGGTATGTTAGGTGGTCGTGAAATTGCTCTTGAATTTTCGCTATCTAAATTGCTGATTTGCTTTAACCCTGCAATGTATGAAGAAATGGCTGGTCGTTCAATCTTTATGGCTTACTGTATATACTATGCAGGTAATAAAAAGATGAATAGGTTTCAGCTACTTACAATGTATTTTATGATGAGTATGCCACATGCACTTGCACATGGTTATGATATCGTAGCGACTATTATATTATGGCTGCTTTTTGGACTCCCTCTTACAATCCTTCAAAGAAAAAAGGATATAGCCAGTGCAATGATTAGCCATGGTTTGATAGACGCTGTGCGATTTACTTTGTTTGGAATTTAAAGGTTAAGAGTATTAAAAAAGAACTGTCGTCTATTTTATAAATCAGATGACAGTTCTTTTTGCTTATAACTTTACTTATCTTTCAGATAATTCCGTTCTTATAATTATTTTTTCAGTTCCTGTGCATGCCTTTATGT
>JAXJTR010000011.1:0-10003 GCA_036309465.1 Acutalibacteraceae bacterium | reverse complement strand
TTCTATATATGCTCATAATTAATCCAATTAAAACAAAAACAATAATGCAAATCATAATATTTATAACCAATCAAAGAAAATCTATAACTGAAAATTTAAAGAAATTTAAGGTATATTAAGGTATAGTCCTAAAGCTACCCCAAACTAATTATAAATAAAGTTTGGGGTAGCTTTTTTTATAATACTATATATAGAAATACAGGTTAATATATGGTATAATTTTCATAATGAACACCGATGATATAAAGGGGTAATATAATGAAAAAGCTATTGATTGTAGTTGATATGCAAAAAGATTTTGTTAACGGTAATTTAGGTTCGGAAATGGCCGAAGCTATAGTGCCAAATGTTGTAAATAAAATAGAGAGCTTTAATGGTGACATCATCGCCACGTACGACACACACTTTGAAAACTATATGGAAACTACAGAGGGTAAAAAGCTACCTGTTCCCCATTGTATAAAAGGTACAAATGGCTGGAAGTTAGATAGTAATGTACAAATTGCACTTGATAAAAAAGGTTTTACTGCTGTAGAAAAAAACACTTTTGGTTCTATTGATTTGCCAAAAATAATTAGCGACAATTATAATGTTAACAATATTGAAATTGAGCTTGTTGGTCTTTGTACAGATATTTGTGTTGTTTCAAATGCTTTACTATTAAAGGCTAATTTCCCTGAAATTCCTATTACCGTAGATGCAAGCTGTTGTGCCGGTGTAAGTGTGGAAACTCATAATTCTGCCATTGCAACAATGAGGTGCTGTCAGATTAATATAATCGGCGAATAAAACAATTATAGTGATTAATAAGATAATATCAATAGATAATATATTTAACTAACGCTGTTGCAAAACACATAATGAATTTTATCATTTATAGTTAGAATTTTTAAAATTAATTATACAAGGAGATTTAATATGTTTAATGCTGAAAAGATAAAAAATGATTGTGTAAAATGGATTCAAGACTTTTTTGAGAAAAACGGAAGCAACTGCAATGCTGTTGTTGGTATTTCAGGAGGCAAAGATAGCTCAATTGTAGCCGCATTATGTGTAGAGGCTTTAGGAAAAGACAGAGTTATTGGTGTACTTATGCCTTGCGGTGAGCAACACGACATAGATATGGCATATATGCTGGTTGAACACCTTGGAATAAAGCATTATGTAGTTAACATTGAAAATGCTGTTAAAGGTGTTGTTAACAGCCTGCCACAGGATTTAGAGGTTTCTGCACAAACTATTACAAATATTCCTCCAAGAGTAAGAATGACAACTCTTTATGCTGTTTCACAAAGTTGTAACGGACGAGTAGCAAACACCTGTAATTTATCTGAGGATTGGGTAGGTTATTCTACACGATACGGTGACTCTGTTGGAGATTTTTCTCCTGTTTCTCACTTAACTGTTACTGAGGTAAAGGAAATTGGTAGATTATTAGGTTTACCAAATGAGCTTGTGGATAAAACTCCTATAGACGGACTATGTGGTAAAACTGATGAGGAAAATCTTGGTTTTACCTATGCTGTTCTTGATAAATATATTCGTGAGGGAATTATTGACGACGAAAAAACAAAACAGCTCATCGACACAAAGCACAAAAACAATTTATTTAAGTTGCAATTAATGCCTGCGTTTAAGCCTGAAATGTAACTATAGTACAGATAAAAGCACTAGCCAAAATGTTTTGGCTAGTGCTTTTTGTTTTACTGAAAACCATAATATATGTCTGTATTGTCGTCGTATCCGTCGTTATCCTCGTCTACAAAATCATCAGGGAAAACCACTGCTGTGTCTGTTGCCTGTTCTGTTGGGGCATCAGTTGTCATTGGTGGTGGCATAGGTGGGGACATTGTTGGATACTCCTCGTAGTCAGTTGGAGCCTCTGTTACAACGTCTGTTACAGCTTCTGTGTTAATTTCTGCTTCTGTTGCAGGTGCTGTTTCAGTTTCTATAGGTGCCACAGGTTGAGGTGCTGTTGGTACCGGTGTTGTATCAGTTGGCATTTCTCCATTTAGCTGAGATTGAACCTGTGTTGCTACATCTGTAGACAGAGTATCCGCTGTTGGTTCAGTTGCAGTATTATTAGTAAAAGGATTTACTCCCATAGTATCTGCAACTATCCATGCAACACCGCCTAACAAAGCTAATATAACTATCACAAGAATTACAACAACAGGTGTTTTAGAGCTTTTTGGGGATTGCTCTTTCTCCTTTTCTTCCTCTCCCTCGAATGAGTCTTCATAAGAAGATAAATTATCACTGCTTTTTGATGATATTTCTTCAAAGGTATCGTTATTTACTTCTGTATCTTCAACAGATTTGTTAGAACTTGTTGTGTTATCTATATCTTTTTCATATTCCTTTAGTAGTTGGCTATAATCTGAACTAAATTGAGCATCATAACGCTGTGCTCTTGTTGCGTGGTCGATAATTTTATTTGTTTCTTCACTTGGGTCTAAATCATCGTATCCGTCTGAAAACTGAGAAGCGTATTTTCTTCTTTCGTCTGACTTTCTACTATATAGCTCAACAGGATATCCACAAACAGGGCAAAATCTTTCTCCACTAAATTCATTGCCACATTTTGTACATTTCATGTTTTACATCTCCTAATATTGGGGTTTGGTATTATTTTTTGGCTGTTATCTTCTTCTCTGTGCCATTAAGTAAACGCTTAATGTTATCCTTGTGTTTTACTATTACACACAAGCCTATAAGTAATGTAAAGGCAGTAGAAATAATTACGTATGTAAGACTATAGTTATGTGCTGTAGTCTTTGATGGTAAATAATCTGCAAAGAAAGTAATTACAAATGTAAATACAGGGTACAGTGCTGCACAGCTTAATGAGCTTAAAGAAATAATCTTACTAATTACAAACACTATGCCAAATAGTAAAAGTATTAAAAGGAATACTCTCCACTCAGCAACAGCCATAAGTGCTGCAGCAGTAACTACACCTTTACCGCCCTTAAAACCAAAGTAAGCAGGGAACATATGACCAGCTATACAACACAAGCCTGCAAGATATTTACCATAGGCGGATATCTCAACTGACTGCATAGTATCGCCAGTGGCAATTAAAGAACATAGCCAACCGCCTATTGCAACAGCTAGTATACCTTTAATAAAATCAAACACAATTGTAAATATAGCAGGGCCTTTACCTACTGAACGAAGCACATTAGTAAAACCTGCATTACCACTGCCCATTTGACGAATATCTTTGTTTTTATCAACTATACGAGTTATTATAATTGCAAAATTAATGCTACCTAGCAAATATCCAACAATAATAGTTGCTAATATCTGCCACCAACCATTTGATATTAAATTTATAAAATCCATAAAAATCTCCTATATAAAATTATTTATCGTCACGTTCACGAATAACAAATCGTATTGGGGTTCCCTCTAAACCAAAGGTTTCTCTTATTCTGTTTTCAAGATATCTTTGATATGAGAAATGGAACAACTGTGCAGAATTTACAAAGCACACAAATGTTGGTGGCTTTGTACTTGCTTGTGTCATATAGAAAATCTTTAATCGTCTGCCCTTATCTGTAGGAGGTTGCACTCTTGCTGTTGCCTGTGCAAGTACATCGTTAAGGGTTCCTGTTTTTATTCTCATTGCGTTTGAATTTGCTACTGCTTTAATCATTTCAAATAGCTTATCTAAACGCTGACCTGTTTTTGCTGAAATAAATATAATTGGTGCGTATGACATAAACGCAAAATCTTCTTCAAGGTCCTTTTTATAGGTATTCATAGTCATACCGTCTTTTTCAATTGCGTCCCATTTATTTACAGCAATAATGCACGCCTTGCCTGCTTCGTGTGCCAAACCGGCAACTTTTGAGTCTTGCTCAGTAAAGCCTTCGGTTGCATCTATCATAATAACGCACACGTCACTACGTTCTATAGCCATTTTAGCACGGATAATACTATACTTCTCAATAGCATCGTCTATTTTATTCTTTTTACGCATACCAGCTGTATCGGTAAAATTAAACATACCGTGCTCATTTTCTACCATTGTATCAATAGAATCTCTTGTAGTACCTGCAATGTTAGAAACAATACATCTTTCCTCACCAGTTATACGGTTAATAAGGGAGCTTTTACCTACATTTGGCTTACCTATAACAGCAACGCTAATAACCTCGCCATTATCATCGTCCCAAGCACTGTCAGGTATATGCTCGAAAACAGCCTCAAGTAAATCACCTGTACCGTGACCGTGCACTGATGAAACCTGAATTGGGTCACCCAAACCAAGATTGTAAAACTCGTAAAACTCAGGTTCAGGCTCACCAATTTTATCACACTTATTTACGCATAAAACTATTGGTCTGCCACTTTTTTGAAGCATTGTAGCTACCTCTACATCAGATGCTACAACTCCGCTTCTTAAATCTGTTACAAGAATTATTACATCTGCAGCGTCAATAGCTAGCTCTGCCTGTCTACGCATTTGTTTTAGAATAATATCATCTGAATATGGCTCTATACCACCTGTGTCAATAATATCTGCAACTCTGTCAAGCCACTCTACCTTGCCATAAATTCTATCTCTGGTTACTCCTGGGGTATCATCTACAATTGAAATTCTCTCCCCCACCAGTTTATTAAACAGTGTGGATTTTCCTACATTTGGTCTACCAACAATAGCAATAACCGGTCTTGCCATAATTTTTACCTCCTTTATTAGCTGAGTATCTCTTTAAGCAGGTATTCACCATTATTTGCAATTGGTACAACCTTAATGCTTAATTCTTCCTCAACTTGTTCAAGCGATACATCATCTAAAAATATATCGCCCTCTCTTCTTAGCATAACTGAAGGCATAAGAAGCTTATCCCCCAGCTGTTTACCTTTTAGCTGTGCTATTAAATCCTGACCTGTAACCAAGCCAGATACATCAACACCACCGCCAAAGAAATTATTTTTTATTCCTACAACATTTATTTTAACTGTATTAAATTTATTTGTAATGCTGTTAAGCAGATTTCTCATAAAATCAGCAACACCTGTTCCACAGGCAAGAGTTATATTTACATTCTTGTTAAACTCTGTTTCGTCCTCTAAAGCATATAAAAGCTCATCTCTTAAAAGTGATAGCAAGCCAACACCATTATCTAATTGGGAGAAATCCTCATAATAATCAGCCTCTGGAATTTCACGGTGAGCCTTTAGGAAAAATTCATCAGATGCAAAGACTATTCTACTGCCATATTTTTCTAAAAATCTTTCGCCATAGCTTTCAATTAGATTTAGCGTTTCTGTTGCAGTTTCTTTTGTGTACTCTACAAGAGGATACAAGCCCTCACGATATCTTGTTAATCCAACAGGCACAACAGCTACACATTCTACAGCAGGATATAGTGCCTCTAAATCTGTTAAAGTGCGTTCAAGCTCTTTACCGTCGTTAATACCAGGGCAAGAAACAATTTGACAGTTTATTTTTATGCCTGCCTCTGCAAGCTTTGGCAGTACCTTTAAAGCATCACCTGCAAAGCGATTGTTCATCATTTTAACCCTTAATTCAGGATTAGTTGTATGAACAGAAACATTTATAGGACTTATGTGCATTTTAATTATTCTATCAACTTCGTGCTGTGATAAATTTGTAAGTGTAATATAATTACCAAATAAAAACGACAATCTTGAGTCATCATCTTTAAAATATAGACTTTCTCGCATACCCTTTGGAAGCTGATCTATAAAGCAAAAAATACATTTATTTCTGCAAGAATGTTGCTTATCCATAAGATATGTTTCAAACTCTAAGCCTATTTCCTCATACTCACCTTTTTTTATATTTACAGTTCGTATTTCACCCTGTTTGTTTTCAATTTCCAAGGCAACCTCTCTTGATGTTTGATAAAATCTGTAATCAAGTACATCTACAATGGCATTATTATTTATTGTTAATAATTTCTCGCCGGAAATTACACCAACTTTGTCTGCCCTACTGTTTTTTGCAACCGATGATATAACAACTGCCACAGGCTACCCCTCCTTTTAAAATACACATTTTATTTTACCACAAGATATAAAATTCTTCTACAAATTTATTTAAAATACTTTGTGCCAAATTATATTTTTCTAACCAAATAATAAAATAAGAGGAGACTAAAACTAGCCTCCTCAAAATGTTACTAAATTAGATATCCATCTTAATAACTTCTCTACCCTTATAGAAGCCACACGCACCACATACTCTGTGAGGTGTTTTGTACTCGCCACAGTTAGGGCACTTTACAAGAGCAGGAGCTTCCATTTTCCAAACTGTTGATCTTCTCTTATTCTTTCTAGCGTGAGATGTTTTTCTCTTTGGTACTGCCATATCTAGTCTCTCCTTTTAATCAAAAAAATATTTTTTGAACTACTGTTCTTAATCTAATAATTTTCTTAGAGCCTCTAAACGAGGGTCTATATCTTTTGTGACACAGTTACAACTTGACTTATTTAAGTCTGTACCACATATAGGACAAAGTCCTTTACAGTAATCACTACATAAATGCTTTGACGGTAGCTCTAATAGAACATCAGATGTTACCAATTCGTCAATATCTATGGTGTGATCAGGAGTTTCGATATAATCGTCATTTTGGTCACCGCTTAGGGATGTAACCAAATAATGCTCAAAATCAAAGCATAAAGATTTGGATACGTCGGTTCCGCAACGATCGCAAGGCTTTTTATAGTCAAAGCTAGTTGCCAGAGAAAGCTTAACTAACCCTGCTCGATTTTCTGCCCTAATATCAACCTTTACAGGTGAGGCAAATGGTTTTTCACCATTTAACACTATATTAGACATATCTAAAGAATAATCTTGATGTATAACTAATCCCTCTGTAACAAACAGACTTTTTAAATCAAGAATCATGTTAAACACCCCTTATTCTATACGCTAATATGCGGACAGATTCAAAACACTAGTTAATATTATATACATATAGGTGGTTTTTGTCAAGGAAAATATGCGGATTTTTTGCAGAATTTCGCACCAATTTATATTTATAAATCAGTATAAAATCCCTGTATTGACCAACATAATATTCAATATTCTGATTATAAAATCATTAACACCACTAAGAGTAACTGTATTGTTATTCTGTACTTTTTTATAAAATTATTGTTATTATTTTATTAGTCCCTTTTCAAGCATAGATTGAGCCGCAAGTAATACGCCTACTCTTGCACTGTGGAAATTTAAACCGCCTTGCATCCATACTGCATAAGGCTCTCGCAATGGGGCATCAGCAGAAAGTTCTATTGTTGAGCCCAATGTAAAGGCACCTGCCGCCATTACAACCTGATTTTCATAACCAGGCATATCAGCAGGCTGAGGTGTTACAAAGCTATCTACAGGGCCACCCTTTTGTATACCACCACAGAAAGCAACCAAAGCTTCGTTAGAACCTAACTTTAATAACTGAATAATATCGCCTCGATTTTCCTTGTAGCTTGGTGTTGTATCGAAGCCGAGAATTTCAAATAATGCAGCTGCAAAAACTGCTGTTTTTAATGCTTCTCCTGTTGCGTGTGGAGCATTAAAAGCACCTAAGAATAGCTCTCTGTTTACTCCAAGAGTTGCACCCTGTTCTTTTCCTATACCTGGAGTTGTTAGTCTATATGCACATTGCTCTACTAAATTTGACTTTCCTGCAATATAACCACCTGTTGGTGCTATACCACCGCCTGCATTTTTTATAAGCGAACCAGCCATAATATCTACACCAACACTTAGTGGTTGAATTTTTTCTACAAACTCGCCATAACAGTTATCAAGCATTACTATGGTGTTTGGTGCTTTTCTTTTTGCTATTTCGGCAATTTTTGCAATTTCATCTATTAGCAATGATGGGCGAAGCTCATAGCCACGAGAGCGCTGTATGTAAACCATTTTTAAGTCAGGTGTAATTGCCTTTTCGATAGCTTCGTAATCTGGTTTACCTTGAGATGTAAGCTTAACTTCATCATAGATAATACCAAAATCTTTTAAAGAACCTGAGTAATTACCTGACAAGCCTATTACACTTTGAAGTGTATCGTAAGGGGTGCCTGTAACTGAAAGCATTGTGTCCCCCGGGCGAAGCATACCGAATAATGCAACTGTTAAAGCGTGAGTTCCGCAAACAAAATTGTGACGTACAAGAGCATCTTCTGCATCAAAAACAGTAGCATATATTTCGTCTAATGCCTCTCTACCTCTGTCGTCAAAGCCGTAGCCTGTTGAAGTAGAAAAATGACTTTCGCTTATTCCTGCCTTTTGGAAAGCATAAAGCATTTTTTGTGTGTTGTAATCTTGAATATCATCTATTTCTGCCAATTTGTCTTTAATAAGCTCCATTGCCTTATCAGCGGCAGATAGAATTTTTTCATCTATATTATAAAAAGGTATATTCATTTTATTTTCCTCTTTTATGTATTTTAAAAGGTTTTATTTGGTTAAAAGTATTTGTTCAAATACTGAAAAATCCTCAAAACCAATTTTATTGTAAAAGCTATAGTTTTCATTTATTGCACGCTGTAAAAATATTGTGTTCTTACCGTTATCAATTAATTTTTTACACATAGCAGTAACAACAGCTGTACCATAGCCTTGACTTTTATACCTTGGCAAGGTAGCTACTGACGATAAAACAGCTGAGTTGCTGTCTACCGCAGTAGCAAAACAACAGCTTACAAGGCTATTATCAGCAAACGCCCCTAAAACAACAGCTGTGTTTTTTCTTAACCTATGATTTAAGTCTACATAATAATCTTCGTAGCTAGGCACAGGAAAAGTATCGCTTTTATTTTGTAGCAATATTTCGTAACAATCGTCTAAAGAAATATTTTCCGTAGCCTCTATTTTAGTGGTGATATTTGAGAGATTTTCAAGTTTCATAACAATCCCACTATCATCACCATAGTCAATGTTTTTACACATTAACACCATACCCCCTGACATTTTGCAAAAGTTTATTAATTCTTTTACATCTGCTTGAGGTAATATATCTGCTATAAATTCACCACCATATCTAACAATGTATGCAGTGGTAATATTGTTGTCAGTTTGATACCAAAAATCTAACAAGTTGGGATAACTACCATAAGCTAATAGCAAGCTTTTTACTCTTGTTGCAAAAGGGTTTGTTGATAACTCTGATAAATATTTTTGTGCTATTGCACTGTTTATATCTGATAAATATATCATATTAAATCTGATTACCTAAAATTTTATTGCTCATTTCTGTTATGACACTTTGTGCAGAGTATAAGTCATCTGAAGAAATTAGACCACAAGATGAGTGCAAATATCTGCAAGGCAAAGACACAGCCAGTGTACGTACTCCACCCCTACTGGAATGAATAGCACCTGCATCATTACCACCTGCTACAGCCTGTTTAAGCTGAACCTTTACTGTATCGTTACCACATTTTAAAGCCTCTGCAACAAGTTCTTTGTCGTAAATTGTAGCCTTATCCATAAAGGAAATTACAGCACCGTTACCAACCTGACATACTGTTTTTTCAGGTGAAACATTAGGAATATCTGCTGCTGTTGTTGTTTCTACAACAATGGCAAAGTCAGGCTTAATTGTGTACGAAGCACATCTTGCACCACGCAAGCCTACCTCCTCTTGCACTACAAAAGAGAAATAGGTATCATATTCCAACTGAGAATTAATCATATCAATTAATATTGCACAGCCTGCTCTGTCGTCAAGTGCTTTTCCTGTTATGGTTTTATCCTGCCAACTGAAATCACTAACAAAATTTATGCTGTCGCCTAAAGATACATATTTTTCAGCTTCTTGCTTATTAACAGCACCAATATCAATATACATATTATCTGTTTTTGGTATGCTTTCACGCTGGTCGCTGGACAAAAGGTGCATTGGTGCAGCGGTAACAACACCATTTACGCTGTTATTAATAATAACGGACTTACCTAAAATAACTCGTCTGTCTATTCCGCCCACTTGGTTAAATTTAATATATCCGTCGG
>JAXJTR010000010.1:0-11324 GCA_036309465.1 Acutalibacteraceae bacterium | reverse complement strand
ACATTATACACCATTTTGGAGACTTCTTCACCGAAGTCTCCTTCTTTTTTTGCATAAAAATTAGGCTGCCTCACTTGATTAGTGAGACAGCCCCTTTTTGTGTAGTAAATTATGCGGAACATTTCAAATGTGTGGTGGGTTTATGTTAGTGTTGGTGTAAATCTCCGTTTGCAGGGTTATCAATTATTTTACCCTTTTCAGAAAATCTGGAACCATGGCAAGGGCAATCCCAAGAATGTTCAGCAGGGTTCCACTTTAATCCACAGCCAAGGTGTGGGCACCTTTTATTTGTTATTGTAAGAAGATTTTTAGTCGCTTCAAATCCGTTTATAAAAAGTTGAGGTTTTATTATATTTCTTGACGGATTAAAAATTTCTGCAAAATCATTTTTTACCCCTGTAACCATATCGCTCAATATAATAGCAGATACCATAGCTCCTGTCATTCCCCATTTATTAAAGCCACAGGCAGTGTATAAATTTGTTGTGTTTTTCGAGTAGTGTCCTATATATGGTATACTGTCTAAGCTCATACAATCCTGTGTGCTCCAGTGGTATTTTTCGTTGAGATTTGGGTAATATATATCTGCAAATGCTCTTAGCTCATTCCAGTTGCCACCATTTTTTCCTGTGCGATGACTTCCGCCACCTATTAGTAAAAAATCACCTTGATTTCTAAAAGAAAGCCCCCTTTTGTTTTCGTCAACATACATACCATTTAATTTATTTGCATTTTCCAATGCAATAACATAAGAACGATGTTGATATAGCTTTAAAAAGTAACTACCGTGCTTATTTATAAACGGAAAGTGAGTAGCTACAATAATCTTGTCTGCATTAATTTTGCTATTATTTGTAATAGCAGTGTTGCCCGCCATTTCTTTTACAAAGGTTTGTTCATATATATTAAGGCTTTTAGAGATTTGCGAAATAAACTTCAAAGGATTAAATTGTGCCTGATTTGTAAATTTTATAGCCCCTAATGTTTTAAAGGGGAGAGAAGTATATTCGCACAACTGAGCATTGTATCCAATTTTATCAAGGGCATAGTATTCATCTTCAAGCTTTTTCCTGTTATCTAATGTATAAACATAATTGTCTTTTACTTGGTGGTCGCAATTTATATTTTCACAAAGTTCATTATAGCTTTTTAGAGCAAGCTTATTTGCTTCTAAATACATTTTAGCAGTATTAAAGCCCCAGCTTTTTAATATTTTATGATATATTAAACCGTGTTGAAATGTGATTTTAGCTGTTGTATTACCTGTTGTGTGACTACATATAGTGTCTTTTTCAACAAGTATATATTTAACTCCTTTTTGATGAAGATAATAAGCTGTAAGTATTCCTGCTATTCCTCCACCAATAATTAGTACATCTGTTTTTATATCCTTTCTTAATTGTGGGAATTCAGGCAGTTTTACAGTATCAAGCCATAAAGATTTCAATTTTAACACTCCTATTTATTAATGTAATTTAATTATTTTGTGGTAAAATCCTCTATATAATAAGTACAAAATGCCATTTGAAAGTTGGGTTTTCAAATGGCATTATTATTACATATCTTGTAAATCGGCTTCGGGTATATCATTTTCAAGATTATCCCTTGCTAAATCGTTGTCAATGGCAGAATAAACAGACGCAATTGGCTTTCCTTTGAATGAGGAACAGTATGATATACCTTTTGCGATGGTGGTTGGGTTCCTGCAATAATTGGATTAACCTTTGTTTTGCCGTGCTTTGCTTTGCCCTGAATTTCAGGTACAGCAGGCTCGGTATTTCGTGGCTGTGTATGAGTGCGTTCTATACGGTTCATTCCTTTTTTAGACATTATATCACCTCAAAATTAGTATAAGTATTTTGAAAAATTATATACATAATAGTTAAAAAATAAAACTGAACTTTTAAAGGTTTTTGGGGTAAAAACTTGAATTTAGGTGTTGACAAAACTTGGTCTGGCTGATACAATATACTTGTTATGCGTGTATGTGTGTAACAAGATTGAAATTTATCCTTGTCCCATATTAATGGGACCAATAGTCCAAAAGGAGGTGCAACGAGATGACAGAGACAGCTAGCGTTTATGAGTCAGTATTGGTTCTATCAATGAAACTTGGCGAGGAGGGCATTGCGTCTACAATCGAGAAGTTTAAGACTCTAATCTCTAAGAATGCTACACTAGACAGCGTTGACGAATGGGGTAAGCGTAGACTTGCTTATATGATCAACAAAGAGTCTGAGGGTTACTATGTATTGTTTAACTTCACAAGCGAGCCTGATTTCCCAGCAGAGCTTGACAGACGTTACAAGATTACAGAGGGCGTTCTAAGATCACTTATCATCAAAAAGGATGCTGAGTAATTTTTAATGTTGAAGTTTTACGAATGTATGTTGCCGGAAAGATGAGATGATTACTTATGTTGAATAATGTTATATTAATGGGTCGTTTGGTTGCTGAGCCTGAGCTTAGAACAACTGCATCAGGTGTTTCTGTATGTAGCTTTACAGTTGCTGTAGAGCGTAGTTATGTTAAGCAAGGCGAGGAGCGTCAAGCGGATTTTATTGATTGCGTGGCTTGGAGACAAAGTGCCGAGTTTTTAACAAGATATTTTGCTAAAGGCCAGCTAGTTGCCCTAGAGGGTTCACTACAAAAACGTTCATATCAGGACAAAGATGGTAACAACCGTTATGTTACTGAGGTTGTTGTTAATAGTGTACACTTTACAGGCGACAGAAAAGATAGAGCATCAAGCGGAAGCTATGGTAACTATGGTGTTCCACTTCCACAAGAACCACCAATGCAACAATCTATGCCAATGGCTAATAACACTTATACAAGTGGTATGCCAGAGGATTTTGAAGAGTTGCCAAGTGATGATGACCTACCATTCTAATTTTTGATTAACGCAGTTTTACTGTAGACTATATAAAGGAGCGATAAACATGGCTGAAAGACCAGAGAGAGATAATCGTCGTGGCGGCCGTAAGGGTCGTAGAAAGGTTTGTGCTTTTTGCGTAGATAAGGTTGAAAGCATCGACTATAAGGATATCAGCAAGCTTCGCCGTTATGTTTCTGAAAGAGCTAAGATTCTTCCAAGAAGAGTAACAGGCACATGTGCAAGACATCAGCGTGAGCTAACAGTTGCTATTAAGAGAGCAAGACATATTGCACTAATTCCTTACACAAGCGACTGATTTTAAAAAATATTGTATTTTACACCGTCAACTTAGATTGACGGTGTTTTTTGTATCATTTTTTAAAATTGTCAATATAATGTTAATGTCACAAAGTATAAACATAGGAAATTAGGTTAAAAATATTTGTGTAGTAATATTAGGCTAAACCTTAATAAGTAGTAATTAAAAGGTTATAAACCTTGCAGAAAATATATAGTGTTTAGTTAATTGAATTTCGGAGTGTGAAAATTGTGAACATTAAGCGTGGAGACATTTTTTATGCAGATCTTAGCCCTGTAGTTGGCTCTGAACAAGGGGGGATTCGACCTGTTCTAATAGTACAAAATGATGTAGGAAACAAATTTAGTCCAACTGTAATAGCGGCTGCTATTACTAGCCAACAATCAAAGGCAAATTTGCCTACACATATTCAGTTAGGTGCTAAAAGTAGTGGACTAATGAAAGATTCTGTTGTTTTATTAGAACAAATACGCACTATAGACAAACAGCGTTTAAAAGAAAAAATGGGTTGTTTAGACCCTCAAGCAATGAGTCAGGTAAATAAAGCAATAACTATTAGTTTTGGATTAGGTGCACAACACCAATCTGTAGAAGGCTACAGTAATATACCACAGGCTACATAAATAGTAGCTGTTGCTTTTAAATAATCTTAATTATGTTTGAGATAAAATTATACCAATTTGTATTTTAAGACTAAAAAGTATATATTATTTAATGGTAGTACACTTTAAGGTTTTAGATACTTATTGGTATAATATAGGAAAATTAAGTAAAATACTAAGTTAATTACAAAAAAACACACCTCTGTTAGGCAAGTTGCACAATTAAATCAATTTATTTTCTATAAGAGTACAATATATTAGTTTGTTTATTCTAATTGTAAATATTGAATAAATATGATAAAATTAATGGGAGATATATAGCAATTATTGTGGTGCCATAGTTAATGGAGGCAATTATGTTAAAAAAAATAATAATAGGAGCAATGACTGCGATGTTTACATTTTCTACTGTTTTTTGTCCTGTAAATGTGTCTGCCGAGGAAAATTCCCTTGTTAGTGCCATTGAATTGGACAAACTTGCTTATGATGGTGACGATTTGGGTGCTGTATATACACCAACCTCTACTACCTTTAAGGTATGGGCTCCAGTTGCAAGTGAAGTTAAGTTGAACCTATATGCAACAGGCAGTGATGACGAAGAGGGTGCTAAAACTCTTGATTCATCACCAATGAACTACAACGAAGCAAATGGTGTGTGGAGTATAACAGTTGAAGGCGATTTGAAAAATGTTTACTATACCTATTCCATAACCAATAATAATGTAACAAACGAAACCATAGACATTTACGCAAAGGCTTGTGGTGTAAACAGCCAAAGAGGTATGGTTGTTGATTTAGCTGAAACTAATCCACAGGGTTGGGAAGACGATAAATATGTTTTAATGAACAAGCAAACAGAAGCGATTGTTTGGGAAGTTCATGTTAGAGATTTTTCTAACCAGCCAGATAGCGGTGTTTCAGAAAAACATAGAGGTAAATACCTTGCTTTTACCGAGAACGGAACTGTTCTTGTTGGTAATAGTGCAATACCAACAGGTGTTGACTATCTTAAAAAACTGGGTGTTACTCATGTTCAGATAAATCCATTCTATGATTTTGGTTCAATAGACGAAACAAAGCCAAATACTGAAGCTTACAACTGGGGCTATGACCCTATGAACTACAATATACCAGAGGGTAGCTATTCTACTAACCCTTATGACGGTAATGTGAGAATTAACGAAGCTAAGCAGATGATTAAAGCACTGCACGATGCCGGTATTGGCGTTATAATGGATGTAGTTTACAATCATACTTATAAGTGGGAAGACAGCTCTTTTACAAAAACTGTTCCAGGCTATTATTATCGTTTTGATGAAGAGGGTAATTTCCTAAATTATTCCGCTTGTGGTAATGATACAGCATCTGAAAATCAAATGTATAGTAAGTTTATGGTTGATTCTGTATACTATTGGGCTAAAGAATATCACATAGATGGTTTTAGATTTGACCTAATGGGCTTACACGATGTTGATACAATGAATAAAATTCGTGAAAAGCTTAATACCATAGATGAAAGAATTATAATGTATGGTGAGGCTTGGAATTTAGGTTCGGTAGATGGTGTAGAACTTGCTATTCAGTCTAATATTAAGAATATTAATGGTGTTGCCGCATTTAATGACGGCTTTAGAGATACACTAAAAGGCAACAATTTTGAAGCAGTAGGCAAAGGCTATGTACAGGGCAAGAGTAACTTTGTTGATGTATCTAGGGGTATTAAGGCTGCAACAGAAGAATGGGCTGTAACTCCAGAGGATACAGTTTCTTATATTTCTTGTCACGACAATATGACTTTTTATGATAAGCTAGTGGCTTCTATGTTTGGCACTAGAGATAAGAGCTTGTACAGAATGAGAAACTCTCAGCTTGTAGAGATGAATAAGCTGGGTGCGGCTTGCTTGTATACCTCACAAGGTATGGCGTTTATGGTAGCAGGCGAAGAAATGGCACGCTCTAAAGACGGTGACCATAATAGTTATGTTTCATCTCCAACACTTAATCAGATTGACTGGAATAGTCTAATAAAGTTTGGTGACCTTACCGCTTATTATAAAGGACTTATAGACCTAAGAAAGGCTTATGCTCCATTTACAGACAACACAAATACCACTATTGACGGTATGAAGAAATTTGAAAATACCGACAGTAAGGTTTTTGCGTATATGATGGAAAATACCATTAATACTGATAACCAGTGGGACAAGGTAGTTTGTATATTTAACTCAGACCCTGAAAGAGATATTGAGGTAGAGCTTGAAAGCGATAATACTCAATGGGTTGTTGTTGTTAATGATAAGTATGCTGGTATAGATAAGCTAGATACTGTTGACGGCAATACAGTAAAAATACCAAAGTCCTCAGCAATGGTGTTAGTTGATAAAGCTAGCTTTGATAAAGCTGATTTAAAGGCAGATACTTCTTTTAATGAGTTGCTTTTAACTAATGCTAATACTACAGAGGATAAAGTAGAGTCTGAAACTTCTGTTGAAAATGCAACAGAAGCTCCAACAACAGCATCTTCATCTAATAATATCGATGCTTTGAAAAAAGCAGGTGTTATTGCAGGTATAGCAGCAGGAGTTGCGGCGATTGCAACAGTTGCAGGAATAGCAATATCTAAGAAAAAGAAGAAAAAATAATTTGGTAATCATTCTGCGTAGCAGAGATTAAAATATAATTCACAGGGAGGAAAAAAAGTGAAGCTTAATAAAATTATTGCGGCTGCCTTAGCGGTAATGATGGTTGGTAGTACAACTGCAGTTGCTGTTTCAGCTGCTGACGAAAACTCAACCAATAAATACGAGGCACAGGCTGCACAATACGACAAACAGGCATATTATGGCGGAGACCTAGGTGCAAACTATACTCCAACAAAAACAACATTTAAGTTGTGGTCACCATCAGCATCAGATGTAACCCTAAATCTTTATTCTACTGGTAGTAATAAAGAAGCTGGTTCAGTTAAACTAGGTTCTCATTCTATGGTTAAGGGTGATAAGGCTGTTTGGGAAATTACTATTGAGGGTGATTTGAAGAATGTTTATTACACATATAGTGTAACTAACAATAAGATTAAAATTGAAACAGCTGACCCTTATGCAAGAGCTGCCGGTGTAAACGGTGACCGAAGCATGGTAGTAGATTTGAATTCTACAGACCCACAGGGTTGGGAAAATGATAATAAATTTAAAAGAGTTGCAAATCAGTCAGATGCTACTGTTTGGGAAGTTCATGTAAAGGATTTCACTTACGATAAAAGCTCTGGTGTAAGCGATGCTAACCGTGGTAAGTATCTTGGATTTACAGAAAAGGGTACAACTCTTGACAATCAGGGCAAGGTTGCTACAGGTATGGATTATCTTGCAGACCTTGGCGTAAACTATGTTCAAATTACACCTTTCTATGATTATGGTTCAGTTGATGAGGCTGGTCCTGATACTCAGTTTAACTGGGGTTACGACCCTAAGAACTACAACGTTCCAGAGGGTAGCTATTCATCTAACCCTTACGACGGTAATGTAAGAATTAACGAAGCTAAGCAGATGATTAAGAGTATCCACGATAACGGTATGGGCGTTATTATGGACGTGGTTTACAACCATACATATTCTACAAATTCAGTATTCCAAAACACTGTTCCAGATTACTACTACAGAATGAATCCTAATGGTGCTTTCTCAAGTGGTTCAGGTTGTGGTAACGATACAGCTTCTGAGCGTGAAATGTACAGACAGTATATGATTAACTCAGTTGTATATTGGGCTACAGAGTATCATGTTGACGGTTTCCGTTTTGACCTAATGGGTCTACACGATGTTGAAACAATGAATATGATTCGTGAAGCTCTTGACAAGGTTGACCCAGACATTATTATGTATGGTGAAGGCTGGACAATGACATCAACATTTGATAAAGATGCTAAGGGTGCTACACAGGCTAATGCTAAGCTAATGTCATCAAGAATTGGTTTCTTTAACGACCAAATTCGTGACAGCATTAAGGGTAGCGTATTCTCAGCAACAGGTAAAGGCTATATTCAGGGTGAATTATCAGGCGGTAAGGGCGTAGCTCTTGGTATGCTTGCTAATACATCAGGCGGTGCTTGGAGAGCTCAGGCTCCAGAGCAAACTGTAACATACGCTTCTTGTCACGACAACGCAACAATTTACGACCGTCTTGTTTATTCTTGCGGTGGCGACTTTACAGAGCGTTATGACAACTATGTAGAAATGAATAAGCTAAGTGCTGCTATTACTTTTGGTTCTCAGGGTACTTCATTTATTCTTGCAGGTGAAGAGTTTGCAAGAACAAAGCTTGGCGACGAGAACAGCTATAAGTCATCTCCAGATCTTAATAAGCTTGACTGGAATAGAGTAGTTCAGTACGGCGACCTTGTTTCATACTACAAGGGTCTATTAGAATTTAGAGAGTATTTTGCTCCTGTTAGAACAGCTACAGCTCTTGACGGTGTAACATCTACAAATGATGCTAAAACAGGTATTGTTCAAACAACATACGCTAATCAGGATTTTGCTTGGAAAAATCTTGTAATGCTATTTAATAATGCTACAGAGGATCAGACAGTAGAGCTAGACAGCACATTACCAGATAGCTGGGTAGTAGTTGTTAACGGTCAGCAGGCTGGTGTTGCAAATCTTGGTGAAGTTTCAGGCAGAACAATTACAGTTCCTGCTGGTGAGGCTCTATTCCTTGTTGACAAGGCTAGCTACACAGCTTCAGGCGTTAAGTCTGATAAGGGTGTTGTTGAGGTTCGTCACATTGACGAGGCTACAGGCGAGGTTATGTCAACTGTAACAATGGCTGGCGAAGTAGGCGATTATTACTTTACACAGAGAAGTAACAATTATGACCTATACTACAATGCGTCAAAGGTTGTAGGCGACACAGAGGGTACATACACAGAGGGTACAAAGGTAGTAGAATATTACTATGCTCCAAATGTAGTTAAGTTTAATGACGTAAATGGCGACAACAAGGTTTCTCTTGCTGATGCAATTATGGTTCAGAAAGCTATTATTGGTCTTGTTACATTAACAGATGAGCAGGCTAGCAATGCAGATATTAATATGAATGGTCAGGTTGACCTAGCAGATGCTGTTCTTATTATGAAAGAGCTTCTTGGCTATGATGCTCCATATTCACTTGGTACTGTAACAGTACAGTATGTTGACGAAGCAGGCAACAAGCTAAAGGCAGACACAGTTTCAACAATGAAGGCTGGTGCTGATTATACAGCAGAGCCAGTTTCAATTAATTACTACAGAGTAATTGAAGATAAACTACCAACAAATGCTACAGGTAAGGTTTCAGTTGGTAACACAACTGTTACTTATGTTTATAAGCTAGATGCTGTTTCAGTTACAATGCACGTTCAAATGCCAGAGGGCACAACAAAGGCTCCTAACCTATATGTTTGGGAAGAAGCAGATGGACAAACTACTGAAGTTGCTGCATGGCCAGGCACACCTATGACAGATGCAGACGGTGACGGTTGGTACGAGGTATCATTTGCTACAAGTGGTACATACAACTGGATTATAAACGATGGTACATCTCAGACAAAGGATATGAAGGGCTTTAGTGGCGACCAGTGGGTAGTTATGGAAGATATCGTAACACCAAAGGTTGTTACAACAACAGTTAATGTAAAACTAGCTGACGGTGTTGACCTAGAGCCAAACCTATATGTATGGCAGACAACAGTTCAGACAGGTGCACAAGACTTTAACCCACTAGGTAACTGGTCTGGTAAGCAGATGACAGACTTTGACAAAGACGGTTGGTATACAATCAACTTCTATTGCAAGGGCGAAGGTCAGTATAACTGGATTGTAAACTACGCTGACGGTGCTCAGACAGCTGACTACACAGATTATTCAGGTAATCTATGGATTGTAATGGCTGACAAAACAACAGCAGGTTCAGTTACACCAGAAAATCCAGAAGCATAATATATAATAAAGAATATTTATTATAATATATTGTTAACATTAGAGCCACCCTACAGGTTTACCCCTGTGGGGTGACTTTTTGTTTCTATTTGTTTTTTGTCAAAGTAAATTTGTAGAAATTTATGCACAATACATTTTATTTGACAATAATTAAAATGTGTTGTAAAATTGTCTTATGTTAAACACTATAACTTAATAATAAAATTTTAAAGATACTTTGTGCATAAGACCATCTATAGAGTTTATTAAAAATTATAATGATTGTTGGTTAGTGCACAAGTAGTTAAATTTTATAGTTTTAGTGGTATATATCTTTATATTAATATAATGAGGAGATACAACAATGAAAAAAATATTAACTGTTTTACTTACTGCTACATTGGTATTATCTTTTGCTGGTTGTTCAGGTGGTAGTGATGTAAAAGAAGACAATGAAACAGCAACTTCTGTTACAGAAAAGGCTACCGAGCCTAAGACAGAGGAACCAACAGAAAAAGAGAAAGAAGCTACTGTACAGGAGAAAATAGAAGATTACATAATAGATAATTCAGACCAGTTTAGTGCAGTTAAAGAACAGTTTAAAGATGTTATGGATTTAGATGTTTCTGCTGATGACAAGACACTTATTGTTCAGTATACATATTTACAAGATGTAGGAGATGCAATAGATACTGACACTATTGATGAAACATTGGATGGCAGTGCATCAATGTTTGTAGATATTATTGATGAACTAAAGGATTATACAGATATAGAAGATCCTAAGCTATGTGTAAGATACTGTAATGTAGACGGAACTGTATTGTATGAGAAAATATTTGACGAGAACTATAAACCTGATGAGAACGCTTCTTCAAATTCAGAAGAAGATTTCCAATTTAGTAGTTTACAGGATTATGTAGAATCTGATGTTGTTCAAAGCACTTTTGATAGTATAAAAGAACAATTTGAAGGTGTAATGGATGCTAGTATACTTGCAGAGGGCAATAATATTGTGTACCAGTATAAATATCTTGAGCAAATCCCAGAGGAAGCACTAGAGCTGACAAAATCATCACTAAAAGAGTCTTTCTCTACTCAAACATCAACATACGAGTATGTTGCAGACCTTGTAGAAGCATCTGTAGGTATTGATAAAGCAGGTGTTGTTGTAAGAATACTAAATGCTGATAACTCAGTAATTTATGAGGAACAATTAGTATAATAGGCAATATAAAAACTACAGGGTTTGCTCTGATAGTTATAATGCAGATAAAGCAGAACTTTCAAAAATAAGAAAGTTCTGCTATTTTTTTAGTGCTATAAGCCAAGGGAATTGCTATAGTTAAAATGTTTCTATGTTTATAGTTTGAATAGCTAAAATAAAAGAAAAGAGAAAATAATGATAACTAAGCAAAATTAACCCTGTAAAAACAGAAGCAGACAACATTCATTGCAATTGTTGTCTGCTTCTGCTTTTTAAACAAAATCTTCACAAAAATATTAAAAAGTTGTACATTATTACTTTACATTACCTTGTTAAAGTGGTATCATATAAACATAAGCTAATT
>JAXJTR010000009.1:0-5747 GCA_036309465.1 Acutalibacteraceae bacterium | reverse complement strand
GAGCCAGAACTCAATGCGTCTATCTTGGACATTTGAAGAAGTAGATGCAAAGCTACAGGGTATTATGGTTAATATCTTTAAC
Organism: Acutalibacteraceae bacterium; assembly: GCA_036309465.1. Taxonomy (GTDB): domain Bacteria; phylum Bacillota; class Clostridia; order Oscillospirales; family Acutalibacteraceae; genus CAG-964. The sequence goes on along the minus strand of JAXJTR010000009.1, from coordinate 5,665 downwards.
AACGTTGCTACAGCTGCTAAGAAGTATGGTTTTGAGGGTAACTATGTAGTAGGTGCTAACATTGCCGGCTTTGAGAAAGTTGCAGAAGCTATGATTGCTCAGGGTGTTTAATTAAATAAAATACTTTAGTATATATAAGCGACTTGGTTTCATTTGTAGAAATCAAGTCGCTTTTTGCGACTTTTAATAAATCATACTTCAAACTGAGTTAACTGTTAAATACTCCATACAACCACAGTAAATCGAAAAGGCGATTCGCTTTTGATATTCCTCTGATTTTAATTTTTCTAATTCATTATTATTGGATAAAAATCCACATTCAACTATAACAGATGGATTATTACAGTTATATAGTAAATATATGCTTTTAGTTGCCTTTTTACATTCTCTTGTATTATCAGGTTGAAGCATTTTAGTAACGGAATTTTTTATATTTTCAGCCAGTACATTGCTCTTTTGGTTATTAGGTGAATAAAATACCTGTGTTCCGTAATATTTTGCTTGTTCAAATTTATTTTGATGTATACTTATTACCATAGTTGTTTTCTTATCATTAAATATTTTTAACCTGTTATGCATATCAGAAACCTTTTTTTCTTTTAATTTAGTACAATTATCATCGTATATAGCAATGTCTTTAGTTCTTGTCATAATGGTATTAATATTGTTGTATTTAAAAAATTCGCACAAATATGTAGCTATTTTTAAATTTATGTCTTTTTCTAATGTTCCATCTGCAGCAACTGCACCTCCGTCCTCCCCACCATGGCCAGCATCAATTACAACAGTAATTGGCTTATTATAATCAGATACGGTAACTATAGCTGTACCACAGCCATACATAATAAACGCTGAAAATATTAATATAAAAAAAATTATTCCCAAAATACATATAAGCTCTTTTTTATTAACAATCATTTGTATCTCCTCCTATTAATTAATATGATTATTTTTGTATTGGTAAGACAAAAAAACAATAAATTACTGTAGTTACAATCCAAGATTTATGGTATAATATTGTTCAAGAATGAAATTGAAGGAGTAAAAAATGGAATTTTATATATGCGGTAACGGTGTATGGAGCAGTGTTTTTGCAGTACCGTCAGATGTTGTTGATAAATATATTAAGCTTGCAGGAGCAGCACAGCTAAAAGTTTTACTATGGATTCTTCGTAATAATTGTAAAAGAGAAAAAATAACTGCAAATGATATTGCAGTAGCTTTAAATATGAATCCTATAGATGTTAAGGATTGTATGGAATTTTGGATTAATGTTGGATTAGTTACTAAATCTACAGATAATGCCAATAGTGCAATTAATAACATTACAAGTGATGTGGATAACAATTACACCAATAATGTTGCTTTAGAAACAGCTGTATCGCCACCAACAGCTGTTGTAGTACAAAATACTGATTATATTGATACATCTTTAAATAGTGCTGTAAATGACATTAAAAACGATATGAAAAGCTATCAACCACCATCACGAACATTAACAAGACCACAAAAACCTGACTCTATTACTGTGGCACAGAGAATTTCTCAAGATGATGGTTTTGCCTCACTGGTAGAAGAAGCAGAAAATATATTAGCTAGACCACTTACTAATAACGATACCTCTACCCTATTGCTATTACACGACAACGATGGTCTACCTTACGAAATAATAACAATGATTTTGTATTTTGCAAAATCAGAAAATAAATTAAAAATGAGATACATAGAAACCCTTGGTCGTGAGTGGGGCGATGCCGGGATTGATACCATTGAAAAGGCAGAAGAAAAAATCAGCAAAATAATGCTATCAAAAGATGCGTGGAATATTGTAAGCAATGCTTTTGGCATTAATAGCACAGCAACCCCTAATAAGAAACAATCTGAGCTTGCTGATTTATGGATTAACAAGTGGGGCTACGACGAATTTATGCTACGAGAAGCCTGCGATATATGTCTTAATAAAAAAGGCGAGATAAAGCTGGATTTCATTGCAGGTATTATAAGAAAATGGCACGAAAACGGTATTGTAACTGAAAAGGATTTGGCAGACAGCAAGCGTAATAACGAGTATCAACCTAAAACTACTGTTTCAAATAATAAGGGTAATGTTAATAATTCAGGCAATCAGCAAAATACCTCTTACGATATTAACGCTTTTGATAAATACGATATTTTTGACTAACTATTTACAATTTTATTGCACATAACCTATATTAAGGAGAGTTTGATTATGGGATATGATAAACAAGTGTATGAAGAAGCTCAAAGAATTTTAATGGAGCGTAGAAATACTGCACTAAGAGATGCCGATAATAAAAAACTAAAATTTTTTAATAAATACCCACGTGCAAAAGAGCTTGAGGATAAGCTTTCGTCTACTATGGTTCAAGTTACAAAGATAATGCTAAAGGGCGGTATGGACCTTAAAACAGCCCTTGAAAAGGTTAAAGAGGAAAATATTGCAACACAAGAAAAGCTTGCAATTCTATATAGACAAGCTGGAATTACAGAAAAGGATTTAGAGCCTAAATTTTATTGTACCTTATGTGAAGATGTAGGTAATATAGATGGTAAAATGTGCGATTGTTACAAGCAACTTGTTAAAGAAATAGCCTGTAATAACCTAAACAGGCTCTCACCTTTTAAATTATCCACATTTGACACATTTTCATTAGATTACTATAGTTCAATACTCAAAGAAAATCAGGAAATTTCTGACAGAGAACGAATGAATAAGTATTTTGAATATTGTAAAAGTTACGCTTCACTTTTTGATAGTAATGCTAAAAATATTATAATGAAAGGAAATACCGGTCTAGGTAAAACGCATCTATCCCTTGCAATAGCTAGAGAAGTATTAGAAAAGGGTTATGGTGTAGTTTACTGTTCAACTCCTGAAATTTTATCAAAGCTTGAAAAAGAACATTTTGGTAAAAACGCAGATAATAGTGACTCAGAAGAAATGCTAAAACAGTGTGACCTTCTGATTTTAGATGACTTAGGCTCAGAATTTCACACATCTTTTACTAAAAATACAATATACAATATTATTAACTCAAGATTAATTCACCGAAAAGCAACAATAATCAGTACCAATTTAGATTTTGATGAATTAGAAAATATATATTCAAAGCGTTTAATTTCCAGATTATACGGTGAATATACAATTATGTCATTTGTCGGCACAGATATACGACAAGCAAAAAGATTGGAAAAATACAAATAATAAAACACTTACAAAAACGCCCCACCTAGCAAAAGATTAGACTAAAATCTTACTTTCGCTAGGTGGGGTAATATGCACCCATAAGGGTAAATTTAAAAAATAATTAACCGTAGTATTGCAAAGCAGTTAATCATATAATGAACGATTAACTGCTTACAATTACATTATTTAGAATTTAATTCATTAATTAGCTTATCAATATTTTCTAAGCTGGCTGAAAGGTCGTCGTCATCTGTAGATAATCCTTTTTGGCTTTCAAAATATTCATCTGAAAGTGGGTTAAGCTTTTCAGGGTTATTGTCTTCTTTTTCAAGACCATCTATTACATCATCAACCTGACCCAACTCATCATTTACAGATTTTTCTACATCAGATATAGCTACCTTTTTATTATTTTCTGTTGGTTTACTTTCTTCGATTTCATCTATAACTAATTTAGTTAAATCATCATCAACAGAAGCATTGTTTGCTGTAACAGCCTCTTTCTCAACTGCATTTGTTGTTAGCTCTATCATCATAATAGCATATATAGTGAAAGAAGAACAAATGTAATTACATCAAGAGAACCTAATAAATTATATGTACCTGTTGTTGTAAACTGGTCTATTGCATTTGCAACAGCATAAACTATAGTAACTATAAAGCCAGGCATACCATAAAGCACTACACCCTTAACAGGGTTTCTTCCCTTTACACCTTGATAAACCATAGATAAATTAAATAGAGCCAATGTTAAAAATGCCATATAGAATAAATTGGTCATATCAAAGGAATGTATAGACTGTTTTGTATCTGAAATAAATGTGGTTACAAGCTCAACGCAACACCATACAGGAGCCACTACTGAAAATACACCCATTTTTTTCGCTATATTTTTACCTGTAAATGATGATATACTCATTACCAAAATAGCAATACCACCTAAAACGCCAAAAGCTATATCTAATACAGCTAATAAGAATTGTGTTCCATATACATTAAGATTTCCTACACCTAAACCTGCACTGAAAATAAGGGTACCTGCTGTTAAAACACCAAAAAATCCCCCAAGAAAGTTACTTTTTATTTTATAGTACGGTGATGTTTTTCTGTCTGCACAACAAAGAATAATTTGCAAAAAGAATAACAATCCTATAAGACCAGCATAAGCTAACCACATTATATCGGAGTTAAAAAAGCCAGTATCTACACCGGTATCAACAAACAATTTTTGATACACTCTAATAATTACTGACAGAACTGCAACCGGAATAAACGGTATCCAAGAAAATTTAAACTTCATTTTTGCACCTCAATATTAAGTTGTATTTTTTTAATACCGATATATAAATCATAAAGCTATATAAAAAGCAATAAACATTATATATAGGAATTTTTTATCTCTATTAATTTTATTCTAATATCTAAGAGATGTCAATATTAAATTAATTTATTTACACTATGTTAAGAAAAGGAAATAAAATATGAAAAAGTTTTTAATTTCAATTATATTTATTGCACTTATTATAGCAACAACACCAACAATTTCATTATTAAATGAAAATACTTCAAATAAAAACAGTGAAAATATTAATAAAGCTTTTGAAAAAGTAAGTAAACTAGTAACTATTTCGGACACCTCTAAAAACACCGTTAACCCAAAAGATGATTTTTTCAATATATATGATAAATCCACAGACAAAGTTTTAAAGGTTTCTAAGGAGGAATTTTGTTGTAATGCACTAATTACTCAAGTTGAAGAAGATTATCCCGTAGAAGCTATGAAAGCATTAGCTATTACTATTAATACATATTATTCTTATATAAAAGCAAATGATAAATCAGATAGTAAACAGTACGATTTTGAATGTAATAGCAAAGTGTGGGATATATATGTATCTACAGAGCAAATAAAAGAAAAATTAGGAGATACATTTAACGACACCTACAATATTTTTAAGAAAACCGTTAAGCAGATAAAGAATAAGCTTATATACTACAATAACAAAGTGTGTATAACACCTTTTTTTGAAATATCAAGTGGTACAACCAATAGCTACAAAGAAATTTACGGAAAAGATATACCCTATCTAACAAATACTCCCTCACCATTTGATAAAACAGCAAACAATTATAAAACTACAACCGTTATAACGAAAGAAGAATTAGATTCAATTTTTAGTAACACTATAAAAAATTATAATAAAAATAATCATCAAATTTCAGAAATAAAAAAGAATAATTATGGAACAGTATTATCACTAAAAATAGGTGATAATATTATAAATGGAATAGACTTTTATAATTCATTAAAATTAAGAAGTAATTGTTTTGATATTAAACAAGATGATGATAAATGCACCATTACGACATACGGATATGGTGAAAATATCGGTTTAAGTAAATATGGAGCTTCACAATTAGCTAAACAGGGGTATTCTTACGAAGAAATAATAAAAT
>JAXJTR010000008.1:0-23317 GCA_036309465.1 Acutalibacteraceae bacterium | reverse complement strand
TAAAAGCAGAATATTGTATAAACAAACAGGTCAACACTCTACAGAAATAATGAGTGTTGACCTGTTTGTTTATACAATATTCTGCTTTTAAAGTATCTTAGATAGAAAATCCTTTAATCTTTGGTTTTTAGGGTTATTAAATATGTTTTCAGGTGTGTCGTCCTCGGCAATTACGCCATCGTCAATAAAGATTATTCTAGATGCAACCTCTTTTGCAAAACCCATTTCGTGTGTTACGCAAACCATTGTCATACCTGATTGTGCAAGCTCTTTCATAACCTCAAGTACCTCTCCTACCATTTCAGGGTCAAGTGCTGAGGTTGGCTCGTCAAACAAAATTATTTCAGGCTCCATACATAATGCACGACATATTGCTACACGCTGTTTTTGTCCACCTGATAGCTGTTTTGGGAAAGCATTAGCTTTTTCAGATAAGCCAACTCTTTCTAAAAGCTTCATAGCCTTGTCATTAGCCTCTTCAACAGATAAGCCTTTTAGCTTAATAGGTGCTATTGTTAGATTTTGCAATATAGTTTTATTAGGGAATAAATTAAAATGCTGGAAAACCATCATTATCTTTTGGCGTTCTTTATTTATATTTACCTTTGGGTCGGTTAAATCAATTCCGTCAAGTAAAATATGACCATCTGTTGGTACTTCAAGCATATTAAGACAGCGTAAAAAGGTTGATTTACCACAGCCCGATGGACCAAGTATTACAAGCACTTCACCTTTATGAATATCTGTGGTTATGCCCTTTAAAACCTCTATTTTGTTAAAGGTTTTCTTTAAATTTTCAACATGTATAATTACAGGATTATTATTCATCATTTTTCAACCTCTTTTCGAACTTTCCCAGTAAGCTTGATAGTATAACTACTATTATTAAGTAAATAAGAGCTACTGCAATAAGTGGTAGGAATGCGTCGTAAGTACGGCTTCTTATATAGTCACCGCCACGAGTTAGGTCCATAATACCGATGTAGCCTGAGATTGATGTTTCTTTAAGTAGTACAATAAATTCATTACCCAATGCAGGAAGTACATTTTTAATAGCCTGTGGCAGAATAAAATTAGTCATAGTCTGACTATAACTAAAGCCAAGACTTCTACCGGCTTCAAATTGTCCCTCATCAATAGACATAATACCTGATCTTACAATTTCTGCAATATAAGCAGAGGAATTTAAACCAAATGCTATAATAGCAACAATAACCTTGTCGATAGAGCTTGATGCAAATATTACATAGTAAATTATTAGCAACTGAATCATTGCAGGTGTGCCTCTAATAATTGTAAGATATGCCTTTAATAGCAGATTTAGCAGTTTTAATTTACCTGTTTTATCGCAAGAAACTCTGGCTACTGCTATTAAAAATCCAAGTACAATACCAATAAGTGCAGCAAAAAATGAAATTTGTAATGTGGTAAGCAAACCTTTTGCAAGGTATTGCCATCTGTTGTCGGTTATAAAGTCATTTATAAATTTTTCCTTACTTATAAATGCAGTGCTGTCAGAAGAACCATTTCTAACAATAATAACCTGTTTTGCTGTTGTATATGGGTCAGTAAAGTTGATATTCTTTTTGCGTTCCTCTGTAACTGTCATACCGGCTACACCAAGTTGAGCCTTTCCTGATGCAACAGCAGTGATAATAGAGTCAAACTCCATATCCTCTACCTTTAGGTTCATACCTAATATGTCTGCAACAGCTTGAGCCATATCAATGTCGATACCGCAAACCTTACCATTTTCCATAAACTCGTAAGGCTCAAAAGAAGCATTTGTTGCTATTATAAGTGTACCGTTACTTCTGTCGCAATTTTCAGGTGAGGTATACTGATAAGAGCCCTTAGTATCGTCACCTATGTAGTTGTTGATAATCTTTTGCAATGTGCCATCTTCTTTTATTTGAGAAATAGCTGCGTTTACCTTGTCACGAAGCTCAGTATTTTCTTTAGCTACGCAAATTGCATATTCTTCTTCTGTTAAAGGCTCCTCAAGAATAGACAAGTCAGGGTTTTGTTCAACAAAAGCCTTTGCAGGCTGTTCATCAATAACTACACAGTCAACCTTTCCCTTTTTTAATGCTTGTACAGCATCTGTACCCTTGTTGAAGCCTGTTATAACAGCTCCAGTTTCCTCAAAGTCAGAAGCATAAATATCTCCTGTTGTTCCAAGCTGTACACCGATTTTAGCATCAGCCAAATCGTCAGAGCTTTTTATGTCCGACGCAGATAAAGTGTTTTCGCTGTTTGTGCAGGCTGTAAGGGTAAACAGTATGGTTGTTGCAACCATAAGCACAGCAAAAACTCTTTTGATTAAGTTGTTGTTGTTTTGTCTTAGCAAGAATTTTTTCCTCTCTTTCCTTTGTTTTATCCACGATTGATACCTGTGAATAGATAAAAATACAATTACCCCTAGTTTACCATAGACAGGGCGTATTTAGCAAGAAAATTTAAAATTATAACAATAATTACAGGGCGTATTTAGCAAGAAAATTTAAAATTATAACAATAATTTTAGATAATATATAAAGTAGAATTATGAAACTATGTTGTATTAATTAAGGTAATATAAAAAATTGCACAAATTATTTTACTATCTTTTGCCCTAATAACGAAAAAACTTGTTTTAATTGACTTTTATGGAAAAAAAATATATAATTATTCCGTTATGGCTGTAAATGTGACTTATTATGAAAAAGTATTACTTTTTTCGTGTAGGTTTCGTAAGCAGTAAAATTAAAATTCCTATATGGAGGTAATACGAGTGAAAAGAGTTGCAAAACCAGTATTTTTCGTCATTGCCATCCTAATCCTTGTTCTGAGTTATTTTGCTACATTTGGTTTGCACACTCAGTACGGTGATATCGACAGCACCGTTGTTAAGGGTATTGGTGACATTAGATGGGGTATCGACATTCGTGGCGGTGTAGAGGCTACCTTTAAGCCTGCTGAGGGTGTAGATGCTACAGACGAAGAAATCGAAACCGCAAAAGCAGTTATTGAAACAAGACTTGTTTCTAATAACATTACAGACTACGAGTTGTATGCAGATTCTTCAAGTGACAGAATTATTGTAAGATTCCCTTGGAAAGAAACTGAAACAGAATTTGATGCTAAAAAAGCTATCGAAGAAATTTCAGCAACTGCACAGCTAACATTCAGACCAGGTATGTCTTATGCTACTACCGACCTAAACGGTAATGGCGAGACAGTTTACAAAACACCAACTGGCGACAGTGAGACAGTTCTTATGGACGGTAGTAACGTTGCATCAGCACAGGTTGGTACAGTTGGTTCAGAAATTGTTGTAAGCCTAAAGCTTAAAGATGCAGCTGTATTTAAGGATATTACAACTAAGTATCTAAATCAAACAGTATCTATTTGGTTAGATGACCAAATGATTTCTGCTCCAACAGTACAGTCAGCTATTACAAATGGTGAGGCTGTTATTAACGGATTAAGCAGTGCAGAAGAGGCTCAGAGCCTTGCAACAAAGATTAATGCAGGTGCACTTCCATTCAAATTGGAAACAACAAGCTTTGGTTCTGTTGACCCAACATTGGGTGAATCTGCTTTGATTGCTATGGGTTATGCCGCTATTGTTGCTTTAATATTTATGGTAATCTTCCTAATTGTTATGTACAGACTTCCTGGCTTTATTGCTTGTATTGCATTGTTGGGTCAGTTGGCACTATCAGTTTCAGCAGTGTCGGGTTTGTTCCCAGTAATTTCAAGCTTTACAATGACATTGCCTGGTATAGCTGGTATGATTCTTTCAATTGGTATGGGTGCCGATGCAAATATCATCACAGCAGAGCGTGTTCGTGAAGAGCTAAAGGCAGGTAAGACAATTGACGGTGCTGTTATTACAGGTACAAAGGGTTCATTCTGGGCTATCTTCGACGGTAACATAACAGTTATTATAGTATCAATTATTCTACTTCTAGTATTTGGCCCTGTTAATATTCTTTCAGGTATTTTTGGTCCATCAACAACAGGTGCAATTTACTCATTCGGTTATACACTTCTAGTTGGTGTTATAGCTAACTTTATAATGGGTGTAGGTGCTGCAAGACTAATGCTTAAATCTGCATCAGGCTTAAAGCCATTACGTAAAAAGTGGTTGTTTGGAGGTGCCGGTAAATAATGAAAAAGACAATGAATTTTACAGGAGCTTCTAAAATCTTCTTTGGTATTTCAATAGCAATTTTTGTTGTTGGTATAATTTGCAATGTTCTATTTGGTACAACTTTAGACATTCAGTTTACAGGTGGTACTATTATTCGCTACAACTATGTAGGCGAGCTAAATACAGATGAAATGAAAGATGTAATCCAAACAAATACAGAGGATACAGTATCTTTCAGTATTAGTGATAACATCACTGTAGCAGAGGACGGCAGTCAGCTACAAAACGGTTACCTACTATCAGTACAGTTCTCTGGTAAGCAGACTATTACAACAGAGATTATGGAAAACGTAACAAAGTCACTACAGGACAAGTACCCTGATAACAAATTTGAAGTTATGGAGTCACAGTCTGTTGAGTCATCAATGGGTTGGAAATTCTTTGCAAAGTGCTTATGTGCTGTTGCTTTGGCTTGTGTACTTATGGTTATTTTCGTAACATTCAGATTTAAGAAAATTGGCGGTCTTTCAGCTGGTGTAATGGCATTGGTTGCTTTGTTCCACGATGTTATTATGATTTACTTTACATTTGTAATTCTAAGAATGCCAATCGATAGTAACTTTATTGCTGTTGTACTTATGATTCTTGGTTACTCACTAAACGATACTATAGTTATTTACGACCGTATTCGTGAAAACAGAAGTCGTTTAGGTGGCAAAAAGATTGATTATGATGTTCTGTTTAACACTAGTGGTACACAGATATTTAGAAGAACAGTATGTACTTCAATAACAACACTTGCTGCTATTGGTAGTGTACTTGCGTTTGCGTTAGTATTTAACCTACAGTCTGTTGTTACATTTGCTTTACCTATGGCTGTTGGTGTAATTTCAGGTTGTTATTCATCAATCTGCATTGCTGGTCCATTATGGGTTATGTGGCAGAAGAAAAAGCAGAATACTGTAAAGAAGTAATATAACATAATATCAATAAATATATTAAATACCCTATAACTAGTGTTATCGGTATTGAGTATTAAGCTTTTTAAGGCTGTGTTGCATTTTTGTAACACAGCCTATTTGCATATTTATAAAAAATATATTATAATAACCTTTTAGGATAGTTGAGAGGTTTGTATTTATATAATTTGCCTCTATAATAAATATTGGGGAATATTTTTTGATGTTTATTAATTTAAAGGGTTTAAACCTTTAAAATCCACAAAGGCTCTGTCTTTGAAACATAAGCTTTTAAAAAGGCTTGCCCCAAACTTTAGTAATCTTTTTTATAATTAAGTAAAATCACTTTCAAGAATGTAAAGGCTGGTGATGTTATGGCAATTTTAACCTGTGATAATGTGACAATGAGTTACGATGGAAACATAGTTTTTAAAGACCTTAGCTTTAGTTTAAGTGCAGGGGATTATTTGTGTATAGTAGGAGAAAATGGCTCAGGTAAAAGTACCCTTATGAAAGGTATTTTGGGGCTTCATACACCCAGCTATGGCAGATTTGTATTTGATGACGGTTTAAAACAAAAAGAGATAGGTTATCTGCCACAGCAAACAGGTGCTCAAAAAGACTTTCCGGCATCGGTTTGGGAAGTTGTATTATCAGGTAGATTAAATAAAAAAACTATATTTGGCTTTTACAATAAAGAAGATAAAGCTGTTGCTATGAAAAATCTTGAAAAGCTTGGTATACCTAATCTTAAAAAAAGCTGTTACCGAGAGCTTTCAGGTGGTCAACAGCAAAGAGTGCTGTTAGCTAGAGCTTTATGTGCCACAGGCAAGCTTATATTGTTAGACGAGCCTGTTGCAGGATTAGACCCACTGGCTATGGCACATATGTATTCTATAATCAAAGACCTTAACCATAAGGACAATATAACAGTAATTATGGTGTCGCACGATATTATAAGTGCTGTAAAATATGCAACTCATATTCTGCACCTGTGTAGTAATGGCGATATGTTTTTCGGCACTACAGATGAATATAAGCATAGTGCATTGGGCAGTAGATTTTTATATCATAACTGTCATTGTGACGAGTGCGAAATCCACGAAAAAAGACATCTCCAAAAAGGTGAAACAAATAAATGTAATAACAGCTGTTGCAGTGATTGCAACACAACTTCAAAAGGAGGTGCTTGATAGTGGATTTATTGTCAATGTTTCAATATGGATTTATGGTGCGTGCCTTAATTGTTGGTATTCCTGTTGCTTTGTGTGCAGCTTTATTGGGCGTTAGCCTTGTTTTGAAAAGATATTCAATGATAGGCGATGGACTATCTCACGTAGGCTTTGGAGCACTGGCTATAGCATCTGCTTTTAATTGGGCACCTTTGCCTGTTGCAATACCTATAGTTGTGTTGGCGGCGTTTTTACTTTTAAGATTAAGTGAAAGCAGTAAAATCAAGGGCGATTCTGCTATTGCTATTATTTCCAGTAGCTCATTAGCTATTGGTGTAACAATAGCTACAATGCAAAATGGAATGAATACCGATATAAGCAATTATCTTTTTGGCAGTATAGTTGCTACATCATCTTTTGATGCAATTTTAAGTATCGCTTTATCTGCTGTTGTTATCATTGTGTTTATTGTTTTTTATCACAGAATATTTGCAGTAACCTTTGACGAAAGCTTCTCGAGAGCAACAGGTACAAAGGTTAGCTTTTATAATATAGTTATTGCAATTTTAACTGCGTTAACAGTGGTGTTAGGTATGAGAATAATGGGCACATTGTTAATATCCAGTTTAATTATTTTTCCTGCTCTTACTTCTATGCAGGTGTGCAAAACCTTTAAAAGTGTTATAATAACCTCTGCTATACTTTCGGTAATTTGCTTTTTTGCAGGTATATCTATCTCCTATTTATACGGAACCCCTACAGGAGCAAGTATAGTAATTGTAAATATAATAGCGTTTGTGATTTTTACCCTTGTTAAAAAGGTTAAAAGCTGATTTTCTGATTACTGTTTAGTAAGTAATGAAAGGCTTATGTTATAAGTGTATTGGGTAAAAACACTAAAAATTAAAATAGAATATATACAAATTTCCATAGTCTGTAATTTGTATATACTTATCATTTATGGTATAATGAAACGTAATTTACTTGGAGGTGCATAAAATGGCTAAAGCAAAACGACAGTCAGGTATAGAACTGCTAAGAATAATTGCTATGGTACAGATTATATATCTACATCTTTATCAGTATGCAGGTTTGCGTACAACATCAATGGCGGTGGGAGATATAGATGGTTTTATTACTACCTTTGCATGGGACTTGTGTAGAACTCCTGTTGATGTTTTTATAATGATTTCAGGATATTTTATGATAACTGCAAAATTTGATATTAAGAAAACCTGGAACAAGGTTGGCAGTGTATGGGGAGCAATGATTTTTTACTCTCTAGCCATATCTGTTATTTATTTTATTGTTCATCCTGATAAAGTAAACGGAATAACAATAGCAGGTGCTTTTGTACCATTTTTCTCTAGAAGATGGTACTTCCTTACAAATTATATAATAGTAATGCTGTTAAGTCCTTTTATAAACAAGCTGTTAGTTTCTTTAACTAAAAAGCAGTATCAATATTTGTTAGGATTAACAGTAGTAATATTCAGCCTATGGGCAACTATTGCAAAAGTAGATGTATTAGATGAGATTTTTGGTATTCACAAGGTTTTAGACCCATACTACGGAAAAAGTCTTACAGGATTTTTAATGATGTATGTAATAGGTGGATATTTAAGATTATATCATCCTCAAAAAACAAATGAAGACGGTAAGCAAAAGCCAAATGTATTGTATATTATTGCATTTTTCGTGTTGTGTATTATAGATACAGGGTTGTATTATTTAGCACCTGAATATAAACACGTATTTGGAATGTTTAATAATCCTATAGTGTTAGCTGAGTCTGTATTGCTTATTTTATTCTTTAGAGACTTAAATTTCAGCTCAAAAATAGTAAATACAATAGCAGGAACAACACTTGGTATTTATATTATCCACGAGCACCCTTATGTTCGTGAGTGGATATGGGGTGGAGTGATTAATTTTAAAGGCGAATGGTTATATGATACATTAATTTATATACCTTTAGCTATTATAGCTTGTGCTGTAGTTTTTGCTATTTGCAGTGGTATAGAGCTAGGCAGAGTAAAGCTATTCGATTATATTACTCGTTTGTTTACTTATGATAAGAAGAAATAATATATTTATTTTGTGTAAATAGATTAATATACACTTATTAAAAAGGTGTATCATATAATATGTTAGATTGGATTAAAATAACCAATCTTAAAGGAAAGAGAGGAAGAGATTTTATAATCTCGCAAATATGGAGTATTCCCCAAAAAATATAGACAACAATGTTGGTAGAACATTACAAGAAAATTACGAAACAATAGGCACTTATTATAATGCCAAAGAAATATACCCTTTATATTATGGTAATGACCTAGGTGCAACCTATACACCGGAACAAACAGTGTTTAAGGTTTGGGCACCAAGTGCAAGTAGTGTAACCCTTAATTTATATCATACAGGCTCTGATGTAGAGCATAGTGCAGGCAGAATATTGTCAGCACATATGAAGAAGGATAGTTCAAATGGCGTATGGAGCTTAGCAGTATCTAGCGACCTAAAAGGTGTGTACTACACATATACTGTTACAGTAGACGGACACGAAAGAGAAACACAAGATGTATACTCAAAGGCTGTTGGTGTAAATGGTAACCGTTCAATGGTTGTAGATATGAAAGCTACAGACCCTGAGGGTTGGGAAGATGATAAACACGTATTAGTTGATAAGCCAACTGATGCTGTGATTTGGGAAGTTCATGTTAGAGATTTCTCTATAAGTAAGTCTTCAGGTGTAAACCACGAAAAAAGAGGTAAATATCTTGCCTTTACACAGCGTGGTACAACAGTAAACAGACAGAAAAAATATTCTACCTGTGTTGAGTATTTGGTAGAGCAGGGTGTAAATTATGTGCACCTAAATCCTGTATTCGACTTTGGCTCTGTAGATGAGTCAATGAAAACAGCTCAATATAACTGGGGATACGACCCTGTAAACTTTAATGTACCAGAGGGCTCTTACTCTACTAACGCAGCCGAGGGTGAAGTAAGAATTAATGAATTTAAGCAGATGGTACAGGCTTTGCACGACAGAGGTATAGGCGTTATTATGGACGTTGTTTATAACCACCTATATTCTGCTGGCGACAGCTGTTTCGAGAAAACTGTACCAGGCTATTATTTTAGAATGTATTCAAAATACCAGTTCTTTAATGGCAGTGGTTGCGGTAATGTAACAGCATCTGATAAAGCTATGTTTAGAAAATATATGATAGACTCAGTAACCTATTGGGCAAAGGAATATCATATTGACGGTTTCCGTTTTGACCTTATGGGCTGTCACGATGTTATTACAATGAATAAAATCAGAGAAGCCCTAGACGAAATTGACCCAAGAATTTTAATGTATGGTGAGCCTTGGATGGCTGACTGGATGGGCAACGGTATCCACGGCGATTACGCTTGCACAACTCAAAATGCAGGTAAAGTAGACCCAAGAGTTGGTATGTTTAGCGATAAAATCAGAAACGCCCTAAAGGGTAACACAGATGATGATTCTATTGGCTATATTCAGGGTGCTACTAATGTAAATAACGAGATAAAGTCAGGTATGATGGGTGGTTCTTGCGATACCTTTGGTAAATGGGCAAGAAGTCCTATGCAGTGTATAACATATAATTCAGCACATGATAATCTTACCTTGTGGGATAAAATATTACGTTCAAACGGTAACAACGACTATAACGGTCATAACAGCATACTGTTGGCACAAAATAAGCTTTCTGCTGTTATGGTGCTTACATCTCAGGGTGTACCATTCTATCTTGCTGGTGAAGAGTTTGCAAGAACAAAATTTGGTGACCATAATAGCTATAAATCTGCCGATGGTGTTAATAAAATTGACTGGACAAGGGTAATTAGATATAACAATCTTGTACAGTATTATAAGGGTCTTATGGATATTCGTGCAGCGTACTCTCCATTTAGAAGTGGTGACGGTTCATCTATAGCCGACACATACTTTGTTGAAAATGGTAGTGCTATTGCTTACACAATAAAAAATAATTCCCCTAATGCAGAAAACGAATGGGGTACAGTGGCTGTTCTTGTGAATAACAGTGCAAGCCCTAAAACTCTTGAGCTAAAGGTTAATGGCGGAGAAACTCCTGATACTTGGGCTGTTATTGTAAACAGTGACAGAGCAGGTCTTGAGCGACTAGGTACTATCCACAATACAGCCATAACTGTGCCAAGAAAAAGTGCTTTGGTGTTGGTAGATGATAAAACCTTTGACAGAATGAAAAAGGCAGATAAAAGCTATAGAACAGTTGTTATTAAACACATTGATAAGGATACTAACGAAGTTGTAAGAGAGGTTTCTTCTCACTATATTAAGGGTACAAAGTATAGAACATACCCTTGTAACAGTATCTTGTTTGATTATAAAATGGTTGGCACCGAGGGCGAGCTAAATGGTGTTATTGAGGATAAAGATGTAGAGGTTAAATACTTCTATGAAAAAGATACAAGAGAAAGCTTTACTTTGTCTAGAGTTCAGATTACCGACGATGGTACACCTATTACAGGAGTAAGCACTAAAAAGGTGAAAATCGGTGATAAATACGCAGTAATGCCTGTATCGGTACCTGGATATGAGCTGGATACAGACCAATTGCCAAGAGCTATAGGTACTATTCATGGTGATACAACAGTAACATATATTGATAAGCTTGTACCTGCTAAAAACCTTAAAATACACTATTTTAACCATAATAGCTGGATGGCTCCTCATGTGTATATATATGACGACAGAGGTGGTAACGCCAGTCCGCTAACAAACCAGTGGCCTGGAACACCTATGACAGTAGAGGATAACAACGGTTGGTGGACTTGTGAAGAGATTGATATTGACGAGGCACACGTAGTATTTGGCGATGGTATATTCAGCCAGGAGCCAGGTGCACAGCATCCGGGTTATAAAGTATCTGGCGAAGTATGGATAAAAGACCAAAAGGTATACTTTGACTCTAAGGTTGTTGTAAGCCATGTTGATGTTTATGGTAATAAGCTTGTAGAAGATGTTATTATAGAGGGCAGAGGTAAATGCAGTGAAGATACCTATGTAGCAATGCCTATGAAAAAGCTAGGTAGGGTTCTTAACAGTATTGGCGAAGTTGCCGGCTTATGGAGCACAACTGTAGAAAATGTTGTATTTATTTATGACCCTGTAAAAGAGAAAACCGAGAAAAAGAAATAATATAAACAAAACCTTGGATTTTGCCCAATGCAGAATCCAAGGTTTTGCTATTATACTGTAAAATTGATTAATTTCTCTGTTGCTAAATAACCAAGCTACCATTTGGGTTTTTAAGAAGAATATATATTTGTTCCTCAAGTCCTGTTGTACTGTTTATATAAACTAAAATTTCCTCTGAATTAATTCCTGTACACAAAAATTCATAACAAAGCACTTCTTTTCCGCTTGATAGTGGAATCATAGCTATTTTGGAGCTTTTTATCTTTAACGCTTTGCTTACACTATTTTCTGCTTCTTCCTTTGTTAAAACAGGGTTTAAATCTTCTCGTGGAGTATGGTTCATAATATAGCCCTCGGCATTATATCCAATAACCTTGCCTATAGATGTAGATAGTGTAACCTTAATTAAATCCCCATAATATGTTATATCGTTTTCTGCGTGGGCAAAGTTAATAGTGCATTGCCCATTGGTTGTTATATAGTAGCTTTCTTTTATGTTGGTAAATCCGTTGTTTTGCAAAAATTCCTTTGCTATTTGTAAAAGCTGTTTAAAATTTTTATGATTATCAGCTGTTTCAGTGGTTGTGTAGTGCATTTCGCATATATATCCGCCTTTAACGGTTACAGTTCCGTAAAAGTTTTTTGATGTAAATACATATACAGGCAAATTTCCCTTTCGAGTTTCTTTGTAGGTCAATTTTTCAGGTGGAATACCCGACATATTTGATAAATTTTTTAAACACTGTTGTATTGTGCAGTCTTCTATATTTTCGGTCATTTTGGGTATTTTTTGTTGTACGCTGTCGGCGAAAGGTCCGTCATATATTAAACTGGGGTAATCTACAAAGCTTTCGCTAATAGTAAGGTAGCTATTATCAAAAGGGGTTTTATTTTCCTCCTCTGAGGTTGTTAGATTTGTAGATAATGTACTATTTAAACCAATGTTACCGTTACTATATATAGAAGACAAATCCTCGATTAATGGTGCAATTTTGTCAGCGTATTCTGAAAGCTTTGTTAATGAGCTAATATTATCAGTAGACAAACCACCATATCTTGAAAGTATACCTATAATGTATGAAGAAAAATCGGAAATTTGTGCAAGGTATTTTTGCAAACTTTCTCCCTGAGGTAAAGAGATTGGTAACTGACTTAAAGCGTTTTTGGCTCCCTCAGCATCAACCATTAATTTAGAAGCAAGTCCATATTGCTGTGGCGGTGTGTTGGCATAAACACTCTTAGTTAATGTAGATTTTATTGAAGAAAAATAATCAGATAATTGACTTAAAGACCGTTGATATGTGTATTGAATTGTAGTTTTATAACTGTTTGCCAGATTATAGCCTGTTATGCCTGCACATAAAATAATTAATACAGCTGCAGAAATATAGCTTGCTATTTTTACTCGTGTTCTTTTTTTCATATTTATCAAACCCCTTTTTATGTAGTATGTTCATTACTATTACATATATTCATCATACCTTGCATTGTTAGGGGGAGTATATTATAATGTGATTATATTTATGTAAGGAGAATGTGTTATGGCTGTTGTTAGAATTTCACCCAATGTATATAATGTGGGAGTTCTCAATCCTTTTATAAGAAAAACTTCTATAAGTAAAGAGTGTGAATACGGAACATCTTATAATTCATATTTTATAGATGACAGAAAAAACGTTTTAATAGATGTAGCAGATGGTGCATTTGTAAGCGATTTTATGTATAATCTTGGTTTAGTTGCTGATATTGGTGCTATAGATTATCTTATTCTTAACAGAGTTTTACCTTGCTATGAAAAAACTATAGAACGCTTGCTACAAAGTAGTCCCAATACAGTTGTAGTTTGCACAGCAAAGGGAAAAGAAATTCTTGATAATATTCTTAATGTTGCCTATAATTGTGTAATTGTTGAAAATGGTGACAAGTTAAATTTAGGCAGAAGTCTATTAGAATTTATAATCCCTACAATGGCACCTACTCCTGATACAATGTGTACATATTTTGAAAATGACGGTGTTATATTTAGTGGTAGCCTATTGGGTTGCGATTTTTGCGAGCCTGCTGTAATTGATGAGGATATGATATACACCCAGCTTTACAAAAAAGAGGTAGAGAAGTATTATAATTTCTATTTTAGAAAATACCCCAAACAGATTACTAATATAGTAAATTTACTAAAAGAAAAGCATATTTACAAAATTGCACCTTTAAATGGACCAGTGCTTTCTGATATGGTTAACGATATTATGGATATGTACGAAGCTCTAAGCAGTGAAGGTGATAACTCTACTGAAAATGCAGTTGTTTTATATGCTTCATCTACAGGCTATACTAAGGTTTTGGCACAAGCTATAGAAAAGATATTTGCAGATAATGGATTAAATTGCAGAATAATTAATGTAGCAGATACATCTGTAAAGGAGTGCGTAAATGCTGTAGAGCAGGCTACTTGCTTATGTGTTGGTAGTTGTACTATAAATGGGGGAATTCCATCTTCTATGTGGAATTTTCTAGGGGAATTGAATTTTATTGATATTACAAATAAAAACTCATTTGTTTTTGGTAGCTACGGTTGGTCAGGTGAGGCTGTAGATGTAATTTCAGATAAATTAAAGAATTACGGTGCTAAAATAACAGTACAGCCCTTTAAAGTATGTATGAAGCCTACTGAAAAGGATATAGACGCACTAATAGATATAGTAAAGAAAGTAATAAACAAGTAACAAAAACGCACAAGATGTTAAAAGTTCTTGTGCGTTTTATTATTGCAATAAATGATAGTAGTGACAGCTATATTGTGTAAAAAATAGTAAAAAATAGTATTAAAAACAGGAAGTTATTTCTTGACAAAACTCAAAAAAATGCTAATATATAATTGTTTTGTACAATAATCTAGAAAGGAACTAAGATGAAAAAATTGACTCGTATATTGGTAGCAGCAATGGCTTCTTGCATAGCTCTTTCTTCTACCGCAATATCTGCTTCTGCAGCTACAAAATCACAAACACTTACATACAATTATTATGATAGTATCATTACATCTTGGAGAGTGGGTCAGATCAAAGCTACTTACACATATTCGTATAATACTTCAACCAAAAAATTAATTAATCAAAAATCTATAAAACACTCAACTAGTAATGTTTTCGGAACATGATTTACCGGAATATCTAAAAGTTGGGATTGGTATAATACAACCCAAAAAAATGGTACTGGCAGGGGAACTTGCGAATGGTCTTATGGAATTGGTGTGAACACGACTTGGGTAAATATTGGTTGGTTCGAAGATGAGTGGATGTCTTTGACATGCAAAGGAAATGGTACTTGGACATCACAATTCTCTTAAATATAACGCTGTAAATAAAATACATTACAAATGTAAAATATCATAAATGATTTTTACATGCTAAACTATAAAATAAAAAAACAAGATGATTATTGTACAAAACTTTATATTTTCAGTAAAGTTTAAATATATTAAGGAGTACAACGAAGATGGCAAGAATCGAAGCAAATAATTTATATAAAAAATATAAATCCAATAATGTATTATGCGGATTAGATTTTATATGTGAAGACGAGATTATGTTCCTTGCAGGGAAAAATGGTTCAGGTAAAACAACTTTTATACGTATTGCAACAGGTATGGAACGTGCGGATTCGGGATGTGTGAAATTGTTGTCTGGGAGTAAAAAATTATCTAATCAAAAAGTTGGTGCGGTTTTCGATTCTCCCTGTTTATACCATAATATGACAGGTAAAGAAAATTTAGATATATTGTGTACTGGTCATTTTGATGATAAAAAATATAGCGATAAAATCCTAGAATGTTTAAAGATTGATAATCGTTTTCTTTCGATGAAAGCAGAAAAATATTCATTTGGTCAGAAGCATCGTCTTTCCGTTGCAATTGCCTTGATTAGAAAACCTACAATACTTTTTTTGGATGAACCTACTATAGGTTTAGATCCTGAGTCATGGGATTATGTTCGAAATGGAATTATGCTTAACAGAAGCGAACAAAAGGGTTGCGTTGTAATAACAGGTCAGGATTATTTTGAACTTGGAAGTATTGCAGATTCAATACTTATTCTTTCTGAAGGAAAATCAAAGTACTATGGTAGTATTGATGAGTTTGTGAATAAATTCCCTAAAATGGTGAAACTGACAACAAACACAAATATATTACCGAAATCTCTTGCAGTTTTATCTCCAAGTTGTAATTCGTGTGGAGATTTACTTTATAACTACACTTTTAATGGAGTTGAACCTGAAAAAATATTTTCTTTAATTAAAGATTGTGATATAGTAATAAAAAATATATCTGTTGAAGAAACATCTTTAAAAGATGCTGTATTGTATATTCAAAATCAATAATTATAAATAGACAAGGAGAATTTTATGAAAGAATGTTTATTCACCGAATTTAAAACACTTTTTCGTTCAAAATATATATATATTGGATTATTAGTTCTTATAATATTTGCTACATTTTTCAATTATTCAAGTTATAATAACGCTATTGAAAGTATAAACTACAATGCAGATATTTATGAAGATTTATTAACATGTGAAGACAGTTTTGATGCTTCATCATTGACCCAATTAGCTACAGAATATTACGAAACATTTCATCCTAATATGACTGTGAATAATGTATTGTCAGTATTAATTGGACTTGGAATTATAATTCTTCCTATTTTAAGTTCTATTTATATTGGTACTGATTATGGTAAAAGTAATATGATTAGAAGTAAAATTTGTCATTATTCATTAGTAAAAGTGCTTGTGTCAAAGCTTGTATGTATTGTGATTGCCATTATTATAGCAATACTTGTATATTTAGTGGTTAGCTTTGCAATGGCATATTCTATTTGGCCCAATTTTGAAACAGCATTAAATAGATTACCGATTGAGTTTCCAGTAGTGGCTTTTAATATTGGTAATGCGGCTAAAACTTTTGTGTTAACCTTTGCTATTTTTATTTTTTATTCATTAGCTACAGCTACGGTTTCAGTGTTGTTCAAAAATTCGATAAGTGGAATTATTTTAACTATAGCTGTAAATTATGTTTTTCTGCCTTTTGAGTTTGCACCACACAATGTAATTTATGCACTTATTAACGAATGTTTTATTTTTACGTCAGCAAGCCCTGCTGTATTTACATCTAATTTTGCACAGCCAACTTTGAGTACGATGAATCATATAATTATATTTACTGTATATTTTATAGTTTTGATATGTGCTTATTTACTAATTGGTAAAAAACAAAGAAACTGACAATAAAAGTGTAGAAGAATAAATGACTATTTTCTTTATTTTTAGTAATAGATAGAAAGTAGCCGATTCTGTAGTTGGTTTAGAATCGGTTACTTTCTATTATTTGTACATAAGTTATAT
This sequence comes from Acutalibacteraceae bacterium, assembly GCA_036309465.1. Classification (GTDB taxonomy): domain Bacteria; phylum Bacillota; class Clostridia; order Oscillospirales; family Acutalibacteraceae; genus CAG-964. The sequence goes on along the minus strand of JAXJTR010000008.1, from coordinate 6,433 downwards.
TTATTAATATTCAACCCCTAGTCTAGCTGAAACGCCTAAATCAAATGGGTGCTTAACTTTAGACATATAGGTTACATAGTCTGAATAAATAAGTATACTTTTGTCAACATTATGACCTGTAAGAACAAGCTCTTTATCTTTTGGCATAGCGTTAATTAAAGCTTTGATATGTGATAAGGTTAAAAAGCCAACATCAACAGCAGAAAAAATCTCATCAGCTACTATTAAGTCGTAATTTTTAATATTTTCCTTAATATAATTAAATAAATCTAATGCAACAGCTTTATGTTGGTTGTGTTCTTCTGGGGTAAGGTCAAACACAAATTTTGTCTTTGCAGGCAATGGTGGCAACGTTAAGTTAGGTATACACTCTAATATTCTTCGCTCACTACAGTTATCACTTTTTAGGAACTGTGTAAATAAAACAGATTTACCACAACCAGAGCTTCTTATAGCCAAGCCAACTGCACTGGTTGTTTTACCTTTGCCGTCACCGTAATATATATGAATCATAGTAATTTCATTCCTTTGTTGTGTGTTTAATAAATTATTTATATTCCTTATGTGCAAATAGGAATTTATCCCAGTTTGACGAATAAGGTTGAATTTCCTTATAAAAAATATTATAATAAAGTAATGAAATAAATATGAATAGAAATAGGTGATTATATGAACTACAATAAAAAAAGAACACTTTTTGTAAGAATAGTTGCTATAGTGTGTGCTGTTTTAATAGCTGGTTCAGTAGTTTTATCTGCTATTGCTACACAGGTTTAAGAAATAATAAATAGTGTAGAAATGTTGTTAAAAGTGAACAAAAAGTGTGTTATAAACAAGGTAAAGTTCTACATGTCTAAAAATCGTCAAATGTTGCAAATGGGGTATTACTATGTTATAATAACACTTGCGTGACTGCGACAGATATGCGATGAAGCGGGAGGTTGCGACCAGTTAGGTCGGTTTTTCCGTGGAGTATGTCCGATTTTAAACCGGGCGACAGATGATATGTATTACAGAGGCTTTTTTAGGCACACTGGGGTTGCTGTGTGCAAAAATTGCTAGCTGGACGCTTTTCGACTATTACCCGGGTGACTTATGTCTATCCGGTTTTTAAATAGGTACGGGTGAAACACCCGGCAGGGTGTAAGCTTAGTACATGAAAAGGGTTGCCCGCCAACTAACAATATTTAAGGAGGCGATGATTGTGGCAGTCAAGGAAAAAATCAGAATCAGACTAAAGGGTTATGACCATCAGTTAGTAGATCAGTCAGCAGAAAGAATAGTTGCTACTGTAAAGAAGACAGGTGCTAGAGTATCAGGTCCTGTTCCACTACCTACAGAGAAGCAGGTTGTAACAATACTAAGAGCTGTTCATAAGTATAAGGATAGCCGTGAGCAGTTCGAGATTAGAACTCACAAGAGACTAATCGACATCCTAAGACCGTCAAATAAGACAGTCGAGGCATTAATGAGTTTAGAACTCCCTGCCGGTGTTGAAATTGCTCTTGACCTATAATATAGGACAAGCAAAATCAACCTACCGTACAGTTGGGGTCATGTTGGCAAAAGCCAACCAATAACCTTATAGGAGGCATTATAAATGCAGAAAGCACTAATTGGTAAGAAAATCGGTATGACACAGATTTTCGACGAGAAGGGAAATGTCGTTCCCGTAACAGTTGTAGAAGCAGGCCCATGCGTTGTTTCTCAGATTAAAACTGTTGAAAACGACGGTTATGCGTCAGTTCAGCTTGGTTATGGCGATATGAAGGCTCACAAGGTTAACAAGCCAATGAAGGGTCACTTCGATAAGGCAAATGTTGCACCTAAGAAGACACTTCGTGAGTTCAGATTTGATGACACAACAGCTTACGAGCTAGGTCAGATTATCAAAGCTGACGTATTCGCTGCTGGTGACAAAGTAGATGTTACTGGTACAAGCAAGGGTAAGGGTTATGCCGGCGTTATTAAGCGTTGGAATTTCCAGAGACTAAAGGAAACACACGGTTCAGGTCCAGTTGCAAGACATGGTGGTTCAATGGGTGCATGTTCAAGTCCTTCAAGAGTTTGGAAGGGTAAGAAGATGGCTGGTCACCTAGGTGCAGAAAAAGTTACAGTACAGAACCTAGCAGTAGTTAAGGTTGACGCAGAGAACAACCTAGTAGCTATTAAGGGCGCTGTTCCAGGCCCTAACGGTGGAATCGTTGTAATTCGTGACACCGTAAAGGCGTAAGAAAGGAGGAGTTTGAATGCCTAATATAGCAGTACTAAATATGGCTGGTCAGGAAGTTTCAACTATCGAGCTTTCAGACGCTATATTCGGAATTGAGCCTAACGCTGCAGTTATGCACCATATGGTAGTTAACTACCTAGCTAATCAGCGTCAGGGTACACAATCAGCATTAACAAGAGCAGAAGTTTCTGGTGGCGGTAGAAAGCCATGGAGACAAAAGGGTACAGGTCATGCAAGACAGGGCTCAACAAGAGCTCCACAGTGGACACACGGTGGCGTTGTATTCGCTCCAAAGCCAAGAGATTATAGCTATACAGTAAATAAAAAGGTTAGAAGACTTGCTATGAAGTCAGCTTTCTCAGCTAAGGCTGCAAGCAACGAAATCATTGTTATCGACTCTATCACAACAGATAAGTTCAGCACAAAGACAATGGCTGCAATGCTAAAAGCAGTAGGTAGCGAGAAGAAGGCACTAATCGTTCTTCCAGAGGTTGATAAGAAGGTTATCAATTCAGCAAGAAACATTCCTGGCGTTAAAACAGCACAGGTAAACGAGCTAAACGTTTATGATATGCTAAATGCTAACAAGCTAATCATCGCTAAGGAAGCAGTTGAGAAAATTCAGGAGGTGTACGCATAATGCTAGCACAGGATATTATCATCAGACCAATCGTAACTGAAAAGAGTATGATGGGCATTGCAGCTAAGAAGTACACTTTTGAGGTAGCTAAGGCTGCAAATAAAATTGAGATTGCTAAGGCAGTTGAAGAGCTGTTTAAGGTAAAGGTTGCTAAGGTTAACACACTTAACGTAAGAGGCAAGCTTCGCCGTCAGGGTAAATATGAGGGTTATACAAGAAGCTGGAAAAAGGCTTATGTAACTCTAACTGAAGACAGCAAAACTATTGAATTTTTTGAAGGCATGATGTAAGCCTGTTAAAAAATTAGTTGAACAGGCAGAATGTATGGGGAGGCCATTTCCCCGCAAAGCCATCATGAGGAGAGTGAAAGACAATGGCTATTAAAGTATATAAACCTACCACTAATGCCAGAAGAAATATGTCAGTTACTGACTATTCAGGCCTTTCAAAAGTTGCACCTGAGAAGAGCTTACTTGCTCCACTAAAGAAAAAGTCAGGTCGTAACAGCTATGGTAGAATTACTGTTCGTCACAGAGGCGGCGGTAACAGAAGAAAGTATCGTATTATCGATTTTAAGAGACAGAAGTTCGATATTCCAGGTACAGTACAGACACTAGAGTACGATCCAAACCGTTCAGCATTTATCGCTCTTGTTGAGTATGCAGACGGCGAGAAGAGCTACATCATAGCTCCTAACGGTATGAAGGTTGGCGATACTGTTGTTGCTGGTGAAACAGCAGATATTAAGCCTGGTAACGCACTTCCACTAGCAAATATTCCAACAGGTACATTTATCCACAATGTAGAGCTTTACCCAGGTAGAGGTGCTCAGCTAGCAAGATCTGCTGGTAACCAGGCTCAGCTAATGGCTAAAGAGAATGGTCTAGCACTTCTAAGACTTCCTTCAGGCGAGCTAAGAAATGTACCAGTTAACTGTATGGCTACAATTGGCCAGGTAAGTAACATCGACCACGAGAACGTTAAGATTGGTAAAGCCGGTCGTAAGCGTAATATGGGTTGGAGACCAACAGTAAGAGGTTCTGTAATGAACCCTAACGATCACCCACACGGTGGTGGTGAAGGTAAGAGCCCAATCGGTCGTCCAGGTCCTGTTACTCCTTGGGGTAAACCAGCTCTTGGCTATAAGACAAGAAAGAAGAAGAACCGTTCAGATAAGCTTATTGTAAAGCGTAGAAACGGTAGATAATAGGCATACAGAAAGGAGCTTTCGAAATGGGAAGAAGCATTAAAAAGGGCCCTTATGTACAGCCTGTACTTTACAAAAGGGTACTAGAAATGAACGCAGCTGGCGAAAAGAAGATCCTAAAAACATGGAGCAGATCTTCAACAATTTTCCCAGACTTTGTAGGTCACACATTTGCTGTTCACGATGGACGCAAGCACGTTCCAGTATATGTAACTGAAGATATGGTTGGTCACAAGCTAGGCGAGTTCGCACCAACAAGAACATACAGAGGTCACGCTGGTTCTAAAACATCTAAGAAATAAGGCGGAAGGAGATAATAGAAATGGCAGAATCAAGGGCTTATTTAAAGTTTGTCCGTATTTCACCACGTAAGGTTAAGATTGTACTTGATCTAATCAGAAACAAGCCAGCAGATTACGCAATGGCTATTCTAAAGCATACTCCTAAGGCCGCTTGCGAGCCACTGGAGAAGCTGCTAAAGTCAGCTATGGCAAATGCAGAGACAAACCACAATATGGACGTATCAAAACTATATGTAGCTGAGTGTTCAGTTAGTCAGGGTCCAACCCTAAAGCGTATTCGTCCAAGAGCACAGGGTAGAGCATTCAGAATCGACAAGAAGACTTCTCACATTACTCTTGTGCTTAAAGAAGCTGAATAACGATAGGAGGTAAAATAATGGGCCAGAAAGTTAATCCACACGGTATGCGTGTTGGCGTAATTAAAGATTGGGATTCACGCTGGTTTGCTGGCAAGAGCAACTTTGGTGAGCAGCTAGTAGAAGATTATAACCTTCGTAAAACACTAAAGAAGCAGCTATATGCAGCAGGCGTTCCTAAGATTGAAATTGAACGTGACGCATCAAAAGTTAGAGTTCACATTCACTGTGCTAAGCCAGGTCTTGTAATTGGTAAGCAGGGTAGTGAAATAGAGAAAATCCGCACACAGTGCGAGAAAATGCTAAATAAACCAGTTAGCATAAACGTTGTAGAGGTTAAGTCACCAGACCTTAACGCACAGCTAGTAGCTGAGAACATTGCTGCTCAGCTAGAGAACAGAATTTCTTTCCGTCGTGCTATGAAGCAGTCAATCGGCAGAGCTATGAAGTTCGGTGCTAGAGGTATCAAGATTATGTGTTCAGGTCGTTTAGGCGGTGCTGAAATTGCTCGTTCAGAGACATATCATGAGGGTACAATTCCACTACAGACACTAAGAGCAGATATTGACTACGGTTTTGCAGAGGCTGCAACAACTTATGGTCGTATAGGCGTTAAAGTATGGCTTTACAGAGGCGAGGTTCTTAATGTAAATACTACAGCTAAGGAGAACAACCGTCGCAACAGAAAGCCTCGTAGGGAAGGAGGCAATAAATAATGCTATTACCAAAGCGTGTTAAATATAGAAGAGTTCATAGAGGCCGTTTAACAGGTAAGGCTTACCGTGGTAACAAGATTTCTTACGGTGAGTATGGTCTACAGGCATTAGAGCCTTCTTGGATTACATCAAACCAGATTGAGGCTGCCCGTATCGCTATGACAAGATATTGTAAGAGATTCGGTAAAGTTTGGATAAAGATTTTCCCTGATAAGCCAATCACAGAGAAGCCAGCTGAAACTCGAATGGGTTCAGGTAAAGGTTCACCTGAGTATTGGGTAGCAGTAGTTAAGCCAGGCAGAATTATGTTTGAGCTAGCTGGTGTTCCAGAGGAAACAGCAAGAGAAGCTATGCGTCTTGCTGCAATGAAGATGCCTATCAAGTGCAAGTTTGTTAAGAAGGAAACGGAGGGTGAGCAGTAATGAAGGCTTCAGAACTAAGAGAACTAAGTGCCGAAGAGCTTCAGATGAAGCTCAAGAGCCTAAAAGAGGAACTATTTAACCTTCGTTTTCAGTTGGCTATAAATCAGCTAGAAAACCCAATGCGTATAAGTGCTGTTAAGAAGGACATCGCAAGAGTACACACTGTACTAACACAGATGGAAAAAGACAGCACAAAGGCATAAGAAGGAGGTTTGAGCCATGGAAAGAAACTTAAGAAAAACTAATGTCGGTAAAGTTGTAAGCGACAAAATGGACAAGACAATAGTTGTTGCTATTGAGGATAGCGTTAAGCACCCACTATACGACAAGATTGTTAAGAGAACTGTTAAGCTAAAGGTTCATGACGAAAACAACGAGTGTGGCATTGGCGACAGAGTTCGTATTATGCAGACTCGTCCTCTTTCTAAGGATAAGAGATGGAGACTAGTCGAGATTATTGAGAAGGCTAAATAATTTAGCCCAGTTATAAAGGAGGAATTACTGTGATTCAACAGCAGACCTACCTAAAGGTTGCCGATAACACTGGAGCAAAAGAG
>JAXJTR010000007.1:0-3216 GCA_036309465.1 Acutalibacteraceae bacterium | reverse complement strand
TGAGAAAGATAATCGGGTGTATAGGTTTTCTGCTGAATCAAATCGCCACAGTATTTTTCATTTTTCAGGATTCGCAGTATAACAGTGTATGACCAATCCTTCATATAGGTTGAGGTTTTGATACCTGCTTCACGAAGCTCCTTTGCAATGATATGAGTACCTTTGCCCTCATCAAGAAACTTTCGGTAGATTAATCTTACAGTTTCTGCACCCTCTTCATTGATGTACAATTTGCCGTCCCTGACATCGTAGCCGAGCATATCTCTGCCGAATACAACACCCTGTTCCATCATTCTACGCTGTCCCCACTTAACTCTGTCAGAGGTTTTACGACTTTCCTCCTGAGCGATTGATGACATTATCGTAAGGCGAAGCTCAGCATCAGCGTCGAGTGTGTTTATATTGTCATTCATAAAAATCACACCGATTCCGTGCCTTTTCAATTCTCTCGTATATCCTATACTATCAAGCGTATTACGGGCAAATCTGCTGATTTCTTTTGTGATTATTAAATCAAATTTCTTGTTCTTTGCGTCATCAATCATTCTGTTGAAGGACGCTCTTTTCTTTGTACTTGTTCCACTTATGCCCTCATCAACATATACCTCATACAGCTCCCATAGTGGATTACGCTTTATGTACTCATTGAAATATCTTTGCTGACTTTCTAAGGAATTAGCCTGGTCAAGATTATCGGTTGATACTCGGCAGTAAGCTGCAATCCTTTTGACTTCATTTTCAAAACTGTTTAACATTCTGATACCTCCTTTTGCAACACAAGTATATTATTAAATTTCATAATGTCCAGAGAAATTTTCAGAGTGACAATCAGAATTTCCATTCTGCTATATTTACATTCTTTTTATACATTCCTCATATTGACTTTGAGTAAGATAACCTTTCTCTTTAAGTGCAAAAAAGATTGACCTCTTTACTTGATTTTCAAAATCCTTATTGATGTTTTTCTGCTCTGCATTTTCATTTTGGCTTTCAAAGATGATTTTTGTTTTCATCTTAATCACCTCGGTAAAAGCTATGCAGTATCAGGTTATCCTTATGCTTTTATCATCCTTTCATTGTAGCTTTGTTTGTTAATTTAAAATAATTCATATTATTTCATTTATGTACATCGTAATCTGTCCTTAATTTTGCGTGGTTGCAATTAAGACATAGGTATAGAGTAGTTAATTGTGTAATTATAAGTATTTTTATTTATCAAGAGGTATATCGGATATAAAAAGATAACCTAACTATAATTTTATTATGTACCTATAACGGTGCTGATAAAACCGGTAAAAGATATGCAAAAGAAAAAGTTTTTAAATGGAACTGTTTCTTACAGATGTGAAGAGATTTAAAAAAGCAGAGATACAAAATCTATGATTGAGTATGCCAGAATGTATGATAAGCCATTGAAAATTAAATATACACGAAATCATTTTATTTGATATTACAAATTAAAAAATCTCAACAAAAGTAATGTTGCTACTTTTGTTGAGATTTTTTCTATATGCTTTATAGTTTGACAATCATTTACAAATTAACAAATATGCTATACAGATTAATTCTAGTAGTTAAAATCTGACAGCTAATACATCTTGTTAGCTTTTGCGAAAAATGAATTTACAGCAATCAAACCACGGATTGTATTTAATATTTTATTAACTATTATTAATTTCGTTTAGTATCAAGGTGTTCATTTTATCATAGGAATCCCATTCTTTTACAGAAATGTTGTTAAACTCCATTAGCTTTTTAATATAGGTATAAATTTCTTCTGGTGTAAAGCCTGTTTGAGATTTAACCTTATCACTTGTCATAGACACCATAGTATGTGCTGTTTTGTTTCTTATATCATCTTCAAACTTTCCTATATTTTTAATATACTTTAATGCTTTAATATACTTTAATGCTTTTTCGTCTGGCTTTAAAGCACTTAAAATTTCTCGCAAATGCACATTAGATACAGTGCCATATTTAAAAGAATTACTATATTTACTTTGTAAAATGTTGTCAAGCTGTGTGCCTGCAAGCTTGCTTTCTGACCATCTAATATGACCATTGTCGTTTGTAGTATAATTATCTAAATTTTCTTTATATATTCCTTGTAGTGTGCGTATATATAAATCACCTACAAGTGGTGTAACAGCTCGCACAAAGTCTGCAATTTCGTTTTTCTTTAGCTTTATACCTAATGACAAGGCGTATTCAAAAATAATTCTTTTATCATCATTGTGTGGAAAAACAAAATTATGCTTAGACAAAGCTACAACAGCTTTGTTAAGATTAAGCTGTAATCTGGCATTTGCACCCTCGAGCATTTCCTTTAGATTATCAGTACACAAATGTGGCATAGACTCAATTAGAGTAAGTGCCGCACTGTAATTATAGTTTCTAACAAACTCTGATAATGTGATTTTATAAAAATCAGATAGCAATATAATACTTTTAGTTTCTTTGCAACGGTCTTCATATTTTTCAGGTACGTTATCGTCGTTTATCTCCCACATTTCTTCTACATCGTATTTATCAATGTCCTCTAAATGAGGATTTTTCTTTTTTGCAGGGGTATAAACAGATACAGGCACAATCTTATATTTACCAATAGCGGCAAGAAATTGCTGGGTGTATTTCATAGCAGGAGAACCTGAGGTTATGTTCACATACAGAACATCGCTTTCGTCCATTTTTGCTGTTATATTGCTTATATTTTCTTTTATTATCGGATAAACGGTATCAATGTCATGTACATTATTAAGGGTGGGCTTTTCAATTACCTCTACTTCAAAGTGGTGGTTGAGTAGCTCACCCAATTTTTCTATACAGTAAAGATACCTGTTGTCGTTGTGGTGGTGATTACACATCTCTGCCGAAATAAGAATTACCACCTTGTCTGGCTTATATTTACGGCAAATGTGCAACAGGCTACCATCTCTGAAATTGCTTATAGGGTCTGTGCCACCCACAGCTGAATATAAAATTTTCCTGTTCATAAATATCAACTCCGTATATAGAATTGTGAAATTAATATGTTTCGTCCCCGAAAATTTGGCAGGTGTAAAACAAGTTAAGGAAGTTATTGAAGAGAGTATAAGTTTCCGTCCCCGTGTAAAATTGGGTAGGTGTAAAACAAGGCTAAAAGTTGGATAACTCAAGTCACAGTTTCGTCCCCGTGTAAAATTGGGTAGGTGTAAAACAACTCAAGTTACAAATAAC
>JAXJTR010000006.1:0-26997 GCA_036309465.1 Acutalibacteraceae bacterium | reverse complement strand
TAATAGGTATGGTTTTAGCTATACTTGTTTTAACAAGTATTTTCGAGGCTAATATCTATGTTATAAGCTCACTATTTTTAGGTTTTATAGTTTTCTCAATTCCTATAATCATTCGTGATGAATTTGACAGCATTAAAGGCAAGTATTACAATATTATATTTACAGTTATTGGTATTGCTATTGTAGTTGGTTTGGCTACTTTTAACTCAAATGATGCTACAGCTACAGCTACTGCTACAGCAAGTACAGGAATTATGGATTATGTGATTCTATTCGTAGCAGGTATGCTTGGTATTTCTGCTATGGTGCTTCCAGGTATTTCAGGCTCAACAATTTTGCTTATTATGGGCGTATATATGACTGTTCTTAATTCTGTAAAAGAGCTAATGCACCTTAATTTTAGCGTTTTACCACAGGTATTATGTTTTGGCTTTGGCATTATTGCTGGTATTTTGTTAGTTATTAAGCTTGTTAAAATGGCATTAAGTAAAGCAAGATCAGCAACAATGTATTTTATTTTAGGTTTAATGCTTGGTTCACTTTACGCTATTGTAAGAGGTCCTGAAAGCTTAGATAACCCATTGCCTGCTATCTCATTTACAGGTTCATTTACATTACCTACACTAAGCATTGGTACATTTAGTATTTTATTCTTTATTATTGGTGGTGTAATTATTCTTGGACTACAGGTTCTAAAGAACTTTATGGAAAAGAAAAATGCAGAAAAAACTGAAAAGACAAAATCTGCAACCTAATAATAAAAAAATTTCATTTATACCCACTGTGCATTTGCACTGTGGGTATATTTTATATTATACTATATATAAAATATATAAACGAAAAGATGTGTTCTGTATGGAGTATATAAAGTGTGACGTAGCTATAATAGGTGGTGGTGCAAGCGGATTAATGTCGGCTGTGGCTTTGGCAAAAGCAAATAAAAATCTAAAAATAGTTATTATAGAGCATAACAACAAAACAGGTAAAAAGCTTTTAGCAACAGGTAATGGCAGATGTAATCTTACAAATAAAAATATGTACCCTAATGCTTACTATGGCACAGTACAGCCATATATGGAAAAAATTCTTAATAAATATAACGCAGATTATATTTGTAATTATTTTCAAGAGATAGGGCTAATGACTTATAGCGACGACCAAGGAAGAGTATACCCTATAAGTAACAATGTAGCTTCTGTATTGGACGTATTAAGAAATTATATTATTTCAAAAGGTGTACAAGAGCTATGCGATACAACTGTTACAGATATCAAAAAGTCAAAAAACTCTTATGTATTGCATTGTAATAATGATACTCAAATTGTTGCAAAAAATGTAATTTTAAGCTGTGGTGGAAAAGCAAGTCCTAAGCTATCAACAGACGGTGCAGGCTATTCTCTTGTACAAAAGCTTAATATAAAAACAAATAATCTTTTACCGTCATTGGTACCTGTAACCTGTGATAATAAGTTCTTATCTTATTTAAAAGGTATAAGAGTAAAAGGTGATGTTGCATTATTTGCAGATAACAAAATAATAGAAAAACAGTCTGGCGAAATTCAATTTACCGCTAATGCACTTAGCGGAATATGCGTTTTCCAACTTTCAAGACTTGTTAATGAGTTTTTTACAAGTAAAACTGTAATGGATAAACCTGTAAATAAAATTGAATTGGTAGTTGATATTTTACCCCAATATACCTTAGAGGAATGTCGCTCGATTATATATAATAGAATAAATTCTCTTAAATCATATAATATAGAAAACTTTTTTGACGGCTTTTTACATAAGCGTGTATCCTCTGCAATTTTAAAGGAATGTAAAATAACTGATATAAGCAGAAAGGTTGCAACACTTAACAAAAAGGAGATATCCTCTTTGGCTACTACCCTTAAACATTGGGTATTTACACCATCTAAGATAAGTTCTTTTGAAAATGCACAGGTTACAGCTGGTGGAGTATTAGCAAACGAAATAAATCTAAAGTCTATGGAAAGTAAAAAACACAGTAATCTATATATAATAGGAGAGTTATTAGATATTGACGGAATTTGTGGCGGTTACAATTTACATTGGGCTTGGGTTAGTGGTATAATATGTTCAGAAAATATTATAAACAAATTGAGGGTTAAAAATGATAAGACTAAGTAATATAAAATTACCTGTTGACTATACAAACAATATTGTAATAAAAAAAATTGCAAAAACACTGCACATATCTGTTAAGGCTGTGTTAGAATTTGAATTTTCTAAATTATCAGTAGATGCAAGAAAAAAAGACAATGTACATTATATAGCAACAGTAGATGTTCTATTAGATAATAAGCAAGTAAAAGAGAAAGATGTTATAGCCAAAAACAAAAAGCTTAATCTTACCACAGTAAAACCTTATAATTATTATATACCTACAGTAAATAAACAGGTAAAACCACCTGTTATTGTAGGTGCAGGCCCTGCTGGATTATTTTGTGGACTTATACTTGCACAAGCAGGCTGTTGTCCTATAATTATCGAAAGGGGCAAAAGTGTAGAAAATCGCCAGAAAGATGTTGAGCTTTTTTGGAATACAGGAATATTAAATGTAAATTCTAATGTTCAATTTGGCGAGGGTGGTGCAGGTACATTTTCAGACGGTAAGCTAAATACTGGTACAAAAGATGTGCGTATTAAAAAGGTGCTTAGTGAATTTGTTGAAAATGGAGCTCCAAAAGAAATTCTATACATTGCTAAGCCACATATCGGCACAGATAAATTACCAACAGCTGTAAGAAATATCAGAAATCAAATTATAAATCTTGGTGGTAAAGTTTTATTTGAAACACAATTAACAGATATTAATATAAAAAATAACAAAATCGTTTCTGTAGTTGTTAACAAAAATAATAGCAAAGAAATTATAGAGTGCGATAATTTAGTATTGGCTTTAGGTCACAGTGCAAGAGATACTTTTGAGATGCTGGTAAATAAAGGTATACCAATGGAGCAAAAAGCTTTTTCTATTGGTGCAAGAATTGAGCATTTACAAAGTAAAATAAATAAAGCTCAATATGGTAGCTTTGCCAATAAAGGAAAGTTAGGTTCGGCTGACTATAAGCTTGCTGTTCATCTTGAAAACGGTAGGGGAGTATACACCTTCTGTATGTGCCCTGGTGGTACAGTTGTTGCGGCGGCTAGCGAAGAAAATCGACTTGTAACAAATGGTATGAGTAAATTTGCTCGTGCAGAAAATAACGCTAACAGTGCTTTACTTGTTGGTGTTAATCCAACAGATTTTGGTAGTGACGATATACTGGCAGGTGTGCAACTTCAAAGAAAATTAGAGGAAAAGGCTTTTGAACTTGGTGGCGGAGAATATAAAGCACCTGTTCAGAGAGTTGCAGATTTCTTAGAAAACAGAGCTACTACTTCTTTTGGCGAGGTTATCCCAAGCTATACAGCAGGGGTAACAATGGCAGATATAAATTGCTGTTTACCCGACTATATTTCCCAATCATTAAAACTAGGATTAAAACAGCTAGACAAGCGTTTACAGGGTTTTGCAGACGGTGATGCTATTCTTACAGCAGTAGAAACAAGAAGCTCATCGCCTGTGCGTATTATAAGAAATGATAATTTAGAAAGTGTAGCTGTTAATGGGCTATACCCCTGTGGTGAGGGTGCAGGCTATGCAGGGGGCATTATGTCTGCAGCAGTAGATGGCATTAAGTGTGCAGAAATGATAATTGCAAAATATACTAAAAATATATAATTTTTATAACAGGCAAAGTTCAAAAGGAGGACTTTTTGCCTGTTATTATTATATTTATATAACCATACACAAATATATTGTTATATTTCTAAGCAAAATATAAATTTTATATAAATTTTTAGAATACATTAGACAATAGGAAAATTTTTTTGTATAATAAGAGATAATGGTTGACTATGACTATAATTAAGGTAATAGGAGATTTATTAACTTATGAAATATATTACTTATGTTGTACCTAGTTACAATTCTCAAGATTATTTAGACCGTTGTGTAGATACGCTTATCCCTAGCGGAGAAGATGTAGAGATTATCATTGTTAATGACGGTTCTTCTGATAAAACAGCTGAAATGGCAGACAGCTATGCAGAAAAATACCCTAACATTGTTAAGGTTATTCATAAAGAAAACGGTGGACACGGTTCTGCTGTAAATGTAGGTTTAGAAAATGCTACAGGTATTTACTTTAAGGTTGTAGACTCAGATGACTGGGTAGATGTAGAAAGTGCTAAAAAAGTGTTGCAACAGGTTAAAAAGTGGCACGAAAGCAACACAAGAGTAGACTTGGTTATGTATAACTATGTATATGACCACCTATTCGAGGGTAAGCAGAAATCAATGCCTTACAGAAATGTTTTTAAAGAGCTAGAAATAGTAGATTGGGACCATATCGGTCGTTTAGCTACTTCACAGTATATTATTATGCACTCTACAATGTTCCGCACAGATGTATTACGTGAGTCAGGTGTTGTACTGCCAGAGCATACCTTTTATGTTGATAACATCTTTACACATCAGCCACTTTCTTATGTTAAGTCTATTTGCTATATGGATTTAGATTTGTACCATTATTTTATAGGTAGAGAAGATCAATCTGTAAATGAAAAGGTATTAATGAAGCGTATCGACCAGCAGTTAAAGGTTACTAAAATGATTTTAGACAGAGTAACAACAGAACACGAGAGAAACGCTCCTAAAAAGCTAAGAAAATATTTAATTAGAAATTTATCAATTATGATTACTATTTCTGATATTCACCTATTAATGATAAATGATGATGAAGCTTACGCCAAGAGAAAAGATTTATGGGATACTATAAAGGCTCGTGACCCTAAGCTTTATAAACATTTAAAATATCGCAGACTTTGCGGTGGTTCATATTTGCCTTTTGGTCGTGTAGGCGGTGCAGTTACTCTTGCTGTGTATAGACTAGCAAGAAAGATATACAAGTTTAACTAATTATAAATACAGAAGTTTATATAAGGGATTGATTTTATGGAGAAATTGTATATAGCTTTTGTAGATACACCTGGAATTTTTGCTACAATGATAAGGCAAGTAGTAAAGATGAATTATGTTCATGTTATCTTATCATTGGACAAGGATTTATTTGAAGCCTATAGTATAGGCAGACGAAATCCGCAAATACCCATATTTGCAGGCTTTGAAAAGGAAGAGCTTCCAAAGATATATAAAAAATTCCCAAAAGCTAAATATAAAATAACATATATTGAATGTACTAAAGAACAAAAGGAAAGTATAAAAGCACAGTTGCTACAATGCTATAAAGATAGATTTAAGTATCATTATTGTTTATTAGGGTTACCATTTTTGCTGTTTAAAAAAGTGTTTTATCAAAAAAATCATTTTACTTGTTCTTCTTTTGTAAGTAAAATATTAGAAGATAATGGTATAAAGCTATTTGATAAGCATTTTTCCCTTATAACACCAAGAGATTTTTTTGACTTAGACCTACCGGCTATTTTCGAGGGAGATATTTCTGATTTAGTAGAAAAATACGAACTGTGCCATAAATCAACATACGAAAGAAAAATTGTGAAATTTAGCGAAAATATGGATTAAAGATATGAAAAAATTAAAAATTAATAAAAACCTATTAGGTGTCTTTATACTTGTAATATTAATTGGGTTAACATTATGGGTAATATTAAAGGATAACGATATTTTGGCTATATGGAATGCTATGAGTTCCATTAAAATTGAATGGTTGTTTTTAGCAATGTTAGCAGCAGTATTTTTTGTCTGTGCCGAAGGTTTTATGATATGGTATATTTTAAAAAATCTGAAATCGAAGGCTACTTTGTTAAACTGCTTTGGCTATTCCTTTGTGGGTTTTTTCTTTTCAGGCATAACCCCGTCTGCGTCAGGTGGACAACCAATGCAAGTATATTATATGAATAAAGACAAAATAAAGTTTGCAGATTCGTCTGTTGCCCTAACAATTGTTGCTACGTTGTATAAATTTGTTTTAGTGCTTATTGGTGTAGTAATTGCAGTGTTCTTTAATAGTACAATTAATCATTATTTAGGTGGTTTTATTTATTTGTTCTATTTTGGATTAGGGCTAAACTTTATAGTAGTTATTGCCTTGCTATTTTTAATGATAAATCCAAAAGCTGTAAAGAAGATATTAAGAAAATGTGAGCGTGGTTTAGTAAAAACACACATACTTAAACCTTCTTTAAGCAGAGCCAGAAAGCTTGCAAATATTGCTTATGAATATAATACAGCAGTAATGCTTTTTGTTAAAAATGCAAAACCAATTATAGTAACAACCATATTTACAATATTGCAACGTTGCAGTATATTTTTTGTTACATACTTTATTTACAGAGGCTTAGGATTAGATGAAGATTCTATTGTGCTTGTTACAGTATTGCAGGCATCTGTTTATGTAGCAGTAGACCTACTTCCACTTCCTGGTGCACAGGGAATATCAGAGCTTATGTATCAAACAGTGTTTGTCTTTATTTTCCCAGGAAGTTATTTAGCGGCATCTGTTTTGGTAACTCGTGGTGTTAGTTTCTATCTGCCATTAATTATAGGTGTTATAGTAACAATATTTTTCCACTTTACAAGAACCGTAAAGAGCAATAAAGCTAAAATAGAAAATAAAACAAATAAGGCTGTGTAATATAAAGCTTAAATAAACTATTTAATTTTACAAAGTAATATATTTAATTTGGCTTTAAAGCCCCTAGAAACCTGTTCGGTGTTTCTAGGGGCTTTGTGTAATAACAAATAATTTCTCATTAAATAATCCTCAAAATACAACATTGTAAAAAATAATATTAAAACTATCTGCTATAATTAACTCTTATCAAGCCATTTTATCTACAGAATAATTAAAATTTTAGGCAAATTATTATTCATATCTACGTACTTAGCTATTAATTTTTTGTGAATTGTCGAAAATATTAAAAATTACATAGACAAAAATAGGTAAACAGTGTATAATATTTAAGGTTAATACTCTGAAAGGAATGAATAACTTATGAATAAACTAAAAAAATCTGTTGCAGTAGCTTTAGGTGCTGTAATGCTAGGCTCTACATTAGGTGGTTGTACTCAGGCAACTCTATTTGGTAGCTATCCACAGGATCTATCTTGGTCATATAAAGATGATACTTCTACTATGGCTATAGGCGAATATATCTACTATAACTATAATGCTTTCTATGGTGCTTCTGAAATGGTAGAAAACGGTACAGGCGATTTCCTTGGCAAAACATTAAAAACAGACGATGGCAAGGAGATGACTGCAAGAGAGTATATTGAAAAAGAAGTTGATAAGTCTTGCAAAAATTACCTATATGTTAACAAAACCTTTAAAGATATGGGTCTATCATTAACACCAGAGGAAATTTCAAGCTATAAATCAAATGCTGATATGTACTGGTCTTATATGGGTGCTGGTATGGAAGCTTACGGTGTTAGTAAGGATTCTTTTGTAGATGCAGGTTATGAAAATGCTGCTAAGCTAGAGGCTATCTTTAAGAAACTTTATCAAGAGGGCGGAGAAAAAGAAGTTAAGCTTGATGAGTTGAAGAAGTATTACGAGGAGAAATATGTAAACTATAGTTATTTATCAGCTCCACTATATACATCAAAAACTGATGAAAATCAGAAAACAACTAATACAAAAATGACAGCTGACGAAATTGCAAGTTATAAGAAAAACTTTGATAAGTATGTAAAGGCGATTAACGCTGGTACAGCTTATGCTGACGAAGTTAGGGTTTATATGGAAGACTATAAAGTTGAGTCAGACCCAACTATTACTGCAACTAACATTCTTGAAAATGCTGGTCTAGGTGAAGAAATTCAAAAAGCGTTAGAAGAGCTAAAAGATGGTCAGTGTAAGTATATTGTAGTTGGCGAGGACGGAGATACACCTACAATCTATCTAGTTTACAGAGGTGATATCAAAGAGGCTTCTGCAAATCTTGATAAAGACCCATCTACACAGTATTCTGTACTTGTTAATCTAAAATCAGAGGAGTTTAGAACTGATGTAGAAAAAGCCGCTAGTGAGTATAAATGTGAGATAAACACTGCTGCTATTGAGAAATATCCTTGCGATATGTTTATCACAGAGCCTGCAACACAGGCAGCTACAGCAGCACCAACAGCTGAATAATAAACTATAATTAAACGGGCGATATTATCGTCCGTTTTGTAATATATCAGTTTTTTTGAATAAGAGCAAAAAACACTTGACATAATATAGTAATTAGATTATACTGTTGTTATGCTGATTTACTTTAACAATTAAAAGTGTAAAACTTTTAATTGTTAAAGTTATGAAGGAGGAAATTTAAAATGGCAATGATAAAAGATGCGAACTTAGTTACATACAGTCCTAATCTAAAAATATTGGATTGTACTCTTAGAGATGGTGGATTAGTAAATAACTTTTTCTTTACAGATGAATTTGTAAAAGACCTGTACAATGCTTGTGTAAAGGCTGGTATTGACTATATGGAGTTTGGCTATAAGGCATCAACTGCTATTTTTAATGAAGATGATTTTGGTAAATGGAAATTCTGTAAAGACGATGATATAAGAGCAATTGTTGGCGATAACGACACAGACCTAAAAATATCAGTAATGGCAGATGTAGGTAGAACAAACTATAAGCGTGACATTATTCAAAAGTGTGATAGCCCTGTAGATTTAATAAGAGTTGCTACATATATTAATGCAATCCCTTCTGCTATTGAAATTATCGAAGATGCTAAAAATAAGGGTTACGAGGTTTCTTGCAATATTATGGCTGTTTCAAAGGTAAATGGTGATGACCTTATAAATGGACTAAACGAGATTGCTCACTCTAGCGTTGATACAATATATCTTGTAGATAGCTTTGGTTCATATTATCCAGAGCAAATCGCTAAGCTTTCAGACCAGTATGTTGAAATTGCAGATAAATGCGGTAAAAAGGTTGGTATTCACGCTCACAATAACCAACAGCTTGCTTTTGCAAATACAATTACAGCATTAAGGCACGATGTTAAGTTTCTTGATTCTACAGTAAGCGGTATGGGTAGAGGTTCAGGTAACTGCTTTACAGAGTCTTTGCTTGGCTTTTTAAGAAATCCAAAATATAATCTAACACCAATTATGGATTTTGTTTCTAAGCATATATTAAAGCTAAAAGAAGATGGCAATGTTTGGGGATATGATCTACCTTACTTGCTAACCGGTATTCTAAACGCTCATCCATCTTCAGCTATTAAATTTATTAAGGATAACCGCTCAGATTATTTAAAATATTATCACGAGCTAATGGATGATACCCTATGATTAACATAAAATAGACCCATAGAATAGATTAATAAAATCCCTTAAAGTAGATACTTGAAATGCTAAAAGCTTCAAGACTACTTTAGGGGATATTCTATACCAATATATAATAGAACATAAATTTTATTATAATATCAACGCCACCGTAATTACAGACATAATAATCCCTGCAAAATCAGCAAGTAGTGCACAGGGGATAGTGTATCCTGTTTTAGTTATATTCACACAGCTAAAATATGTTGCAACAGTATAAAATGTAGTTTCTGTAGACCCCATTATAACACTGGCAACTCTACCGGCAAAGGAATCTGCACCATATTCCGAAAGAATATTATTAAGCACTGCCAACGCACCACTACCACTTACAGGTCGTATTAAAGCTAAAGGTAAAACTTCACTTGGAAAACCCAAAGCACTGCAAATAGGCTGTAAAATCTCTGTTAACCACAAGAAAAAGCCACTACCTTGTAATACAGATACCATAAATACTAAACCAATAATAGATGGTGCAATATTTAATGTCGTTTTTAAGCCCTCTAATGCTCCTGCGGTAAAATGCACAAATACAGGCTTTTTTTGAAACACCCCTACTATTAGCACAATGCCTATAATAAATACTATAGATGATGAGCCTATTGTTTCCATATAGCTACCTCATTTTTATATTTGACTTTTTAAAATAGAATAATTTAGTTGCAGTTATACCAACTAATAATGCGGTTACAGAGGATATCCATATACAGGTTATAATTTCCATAGGAGCAGTGCTTCCTGCTGATATTCGCAGTGCAACAATAGTAGTTGGTATTAATTGAATAGAAGATGTATTCATAACAATAAATGTAGCCATACTGCTGTTGGCGGTATTGTCACCTTGATACATAGCAGAAACCGCCTTTAACCCTGCTGGTGTTGCGGCATTCCCCAGTCCTAATAAATTGGCGGTAATATTTATACTTACATAATTCATAACTTTGTTGTTGTTTTTATATTGCGGAAATAAAAACTTTAATACAGGACTAAAAAGTGTGCTAAGCCATTTTGTTATTCCACAGCTGTCGGCAACAGCCATAATTCCACTCCAAAGGCTTATTGTGCCCGCAAGAGTTAATAATAACTTAATTGAGCTTTCACCAGCATTTAATACACTGTCGGCTACTGTGCTGGTATTACCTGACACTATTCCAAAAAATATAGCAATTAAAATAAAAGCAGACCAAACATAATTCATCATAATGTTACACCGTTACAAATTATTTACAAATTTTTGGATACATCATATTGACAAATAAGCCATAATTTGGTAGTATTAATTTAAAGAAAAACAATTTCTTACACAACACAAAAAAACTATTTATAACATTACAAAGGGGACATATTTATGACAAAAATTAGATTAAAAACAGGTTCAACAGGTCAGATTTGCGTAATTGATAATCTTGGTAGGATTGTTATTCCTGCACCACTAAGAAAATCTTATGGCTTTGAAAAGAACGAGGCTATAGAAATTATGGCACTGGACGAAGGTATACTAATGAGAAAGTACCAACCAGGCTGTGTATTCTGTGGTAATATAATGGGTTTAACAATGTTCAAGGAGCATCGTGTTTGCTCTGACTGTTTGAAGGAAATGTCAGACTCTATGAATAAAGGTTAATAATACTTATTCTTAGTTTAAAGTAAATATGACAAAAAGGTTGCAGTGCTTAAATTTGCACTGCAACCTTTTTATTATCCCTCTTCAATAGATTTAGTAGCATAAGCGTTTAAATCTTGCTGAGCTATATTTCCTGATAAAAATTCATAATAGCCTTGTGCACCAACCATAGCCGCATTATCACCGCAAAGATTTTTAGGTGGCATATAAAGCTTTAATCCTTTTCGTCACATATTTGCTGTAAATTCTTTCTTAGTAACGAATTAGCAGATACACCGCCTGCGATTACAATGGTGTCACTGTTAGTGTCCTCTACAGCTTTCATTAAATTAGTTGTAAGACAATTAACAACAGCCTGTCTAAATGAAGCAGATAAATCCTCAACTGGTAATTGTTCGCCCTTTTGTTTGGCATTATGTATTAGGTTTATAATAGCTGTTTTTAAGCCTGAAAAGCTGAAATCATAAGGCGAACCGTTAACCTTAGGAAAAGGTAGGGTATAGGCATCTGGATTTCCATTCTCTGCTACCTTATCTAAATGTATACCACCAGGGTAAGGCATTCCCATAGTTCTTGCCGCTTTGTCAAAGGCTTCACCAGCGGCATCATCTCTTGTTCTGCCTATAATCTTCATTTTTGTGTAATCTTCCACTTGGATTATATGGCTATGTCCTCCACTTACTACTAAGCATAGAAATGGTGGTTTTAAATCAGGATGTGCAATATAGTTAGAAGCAATATGAGAACGTAAATGATGAGTTGGTACTAAAGGGATATTATTTGCAAGTGCAAGACCTTTAGCAAAATTTACTCCAACCAGTAAAGCACCAATTAAACCTGGGGCGTATGTTACAGCAATTGCATCTATATTTTCAAGGGTACAGTTTGCCTCGTCAAGAGCCTGTTGAACTACTCCACAAATAGCCTCTGCGTGTCTGCGTGATGCAATTTCGGGTACAACACCACCATATAGCTTATGCTCTTCTACCTGAGAAGCAACTACCGATGATAATACATTTCTACCGTCCTCAACAACTGCTGCCGCTGTTTCGTCGCAAGAGCTTTCTATTGATAATATTTTCATTTTAATCAATCCTTAAATTTCTTATATTCATTACCACAAAGTGTTTTAATTTTGATTATTTTCAGTATTAAAGTTTAATGTCATAATTAATCCGTCCTCAATAGGGGAGGAGTAAAAATTCTT
This sequence comes from Acutalibacteraceae bacterium, assembly GCA_036309465.1. GTDB lineage: Bacteria > Bacillota > Clostridia > Oscillospirales > Acutalibacteraceae > CAG-964. The sequence continues at coordinate 14,778 of JAXJTR010000006.1, read as the reverse complement.
TCTTAATCCTAACTTTTCAAAACCAAGCTTGCTATATATATTTACAGCTGTATGGTTTGAAGGTCTTACTTCAAGTGTAATAAAAGCACCCTTTTGTTTTTGTGCATAGTCTACAAGCTGTTTAGTAAGAATTGTACCAAGACCATTACCTTGATACTCCGGTAAAACTGCTATATTAGCAATATACCATTCGTCTAAAGCGTTGTGCATACCACAATAACCAATAACTTTACTATCAAGTATCGCCACCCAAAAATATGCGTTGTTGTTTTGCAGTTCGTTTTGGATACTTTGCAAAGACCAAGGTTTACTAAAGCAAGCATTTTCTATTTCAGCAACATAATGTGTATGTGCTTCTGTCATTTTGGTTAATACAATATTATTTACATCAATCTTTGTCATTTTTCCTCGCCAACATTTCAGCCAGTATTAAAAGCTGTTGATATATTTGTTCGTAACACTCTCTATAAGTGTCTATGTTGCCACCGTAAGGGTCATTTACATTAAGTATATATATTTTTTCTTTAGGAACATCACCGCTAATCAATGCCTGTGCATGGCTCATTGTCATACAAACAAATAAATCTGTTTTATCAAGGTCTTCAACTGTTAACTGTTTTGCTTTATGATTAGAAATATCTATATTATATTCCTTACACACAGCAACAGCATTGTCAGTAGCTTTTTCCCCTGCACTTGCCATTAGTCCAACACTGTTAACGGTAAATTCTTTTAGCTTTTTATTTTGATTTATAAATTCCTTAAAAATGCCCTCGGCTATAGGACTTCTGCAAGTGTTACCTGTGCATAAAAATAATATGTTCAAGGTTGCTTCCACCTACTTTAATTTATCGTAAAATTTATATAGTGTTTGTACACCGTTCTCTAAATGAAAGTAGTGTACTATGTAAGGCACAAGCAGGCACATTAACGCTACAAAAAGTAACGCTATGCCAATGCTTGAAAAGGCAACAAAGCCCATAATAGATATAATTGTGCAAAGTGCAAACAAAACAGTAACAATAAGATGAATAAATCTTTCGTGTTGAAAATATCCTATTTTAACTGCTAATTCCTCTTTTAATTTTATTTTCTCTTGTTCAGTTAATTCCTTTGAGGTTTCTTGTTCCATATATTCTATAAATGATTTCAAGCTTTTCCACATATATGTTGCCTCCTTTAACCTTTTGCATCATACCATGTTTTTCCTACCGATGCGTCTGCTACTAAAGGTACATTAAGCTGTACAGCCTTTTCCATTTCTTCCTGTAGTAAAACAGCAACCTTTTCAGCTTCATTTAAAGGAGCCTCTACAATCAGTTCATCGTGTACCTGTAGTATAAGCTGTGCATTTAGATTTTCAGCCTTTAGCCTGTTATAAACCTTTATCATTGCAATTTTTATTATATCTGCTGCTGTGCCTTGAATAGGCATATTTCTTGCAACTCTTTCACCAAATGCACGCATAATTTTATTAGATGAAGAAAGCTCGGGTAAATATCTTCTTCTGTTAAACATAGTTTCAACATAGCCTTTTTCCTTTGCTTCTTCAATGGTTGTGGTCATATAGCTGTTAACTCCGCTATAGTGGTTAAGATATGCCTTAATATATCGGTCAGCCTCTTTAATAGAAACCTTTATATCTTTTGAAAGTGAGAAAGCACCAATTCCGTAAACAATACCAAAATTAACAGCCTTTGCTCGACTACGCATTAATGGTGTTACCATTTCCAAAGGCATATCAAATACCTGAGATGCAGTGATTGTGTGTATATCCTGATTGTCTTTAAAAGCCTTACACATCTCAATATCGTTAGCTATATGAGCAAGCACCCTTAACTCAATTTGAGAGTAGTCGGCATCTATAAGCACACAACCGTCCTTAGCAGTAAAAAATCTACGCATTTCTCTGCCAAGCTCTGTACGTACAGGAATATTTTGCAGATTTGGCTCTGTTGAGCTTATTCTGCCTGTACGAGTTTCAGTTTGGTTAAAGCTGGAATGTATTCTGCCTGTTTCGTCAATAACCTTTATTAATCCGTCACAGTAAGTAGATTTTAGCTTTGCCAACTGTCTGTATTCTAAAATATATCCAACAACAGGGTGTTCCTCTGCAAGCTTTTCAAGAACCTCTGCATTAGTTGAATAACCGCTTTTTGTTTTCTTCAAAGCAGGTAAACCTAATTTTTCAAATAGTGCAACACCAAGCTGTTTAGGAGAATTTATATTAAATTCATACCCAACAAGAGCATAAATTTCCTGTGCTATTTGGTTAATTCTTATGCCCAAAGTATCGCCAAATTGCTCTATACCACTTTTATCAGCCATAAAGCCTATATTCTCCATAGAAGCAAGAACATTTGCAAGTGGGATTTCAATATCGTTTAATAAATCTGTTTGATTATGCTTTTCTATTAATTCTGATAGAACTACAGAAACACTTGTAAGCTGAGCAACACTGTTTAATAGCTGTTTATCATCATCAGAATATTCATTGTTATCAAAATTTACTACGGTTTCCTCACAGCTATATTCCTGTACTAATCTCTCAATATCGTAAGAAGAGGCAGAGGGGTTCAGTAAATAACCAGCCAATTCAGTATCAAAAACATTAAGATTCGGCTGGATATCCTCATTGTTAAGTATACTGAAAATCTCTTTAACACTATGAGTAATCTTTTTGCAGTTAGATGTAAAAAGATTTGCCAATATATTAGTAACATCATCAGAAAGATATACATTACTTTCATTAGCTAAAGCAATCTTGTTGTCTTTTAATAAAACAGTAATTGCTTTGCAATTGATTATTTCCTCAAGGTTAAGGTTACCTACTTGATATGAAATAACATTTTTATTTTCTTCAACAGCAGTAACAGCTGTACCGTCATTAAGTCCCCATTTTTCTATTAAAGAGAATAACTCAAGCCTTGTCATTATCTGCAATGCCTCTGATTTATTACCGCTATGGGGAATATAATTACTCAAATTTAAATCAATAGGTGCTTCTCTTGAAATTTCTCCTAAAAATCTACTTAAATAAGCACTATCTTTACCCTCAATAAGCTTTTTACGCATTGCAGGTTTAAGCTCTATATTATCAAGATTTTCATAAATATAATCAAGATTTTCGTATTTACTTATTAATTCTAAAGCACCCTTTTGACCAATACCCTTAACACCAGGGATATTGTCAGAGGTGTCACCTTGAATTGCTTTTATATCTATAAGCTGTTTTGGTGTTACACCATATTCTTCTTTAATCTTAGCTTCATCATAGGTTACCACATTTTTTGTAGTTATAAGCCTTACATTTACATTATCACTTACAAGCTGTAAGCTATCTCTATCACCGGTAGCAACTATACAGTTATTATTAGTTTTTTCACATTCTCTTGCAAGTGTACCAAGAATATCGTCAGCCTCAAAGCCCTCACATTCTACAATGTGATACCCAAGCTTTTGCAATAAATCTCTTATAATAGGCAACTGGCTTGCTAACTCATTAGGCATACCGTGGCGGTTAGCTTTGTAACCCTCGTACTTAATATGTCTAAATGTAGGCTTTTTTAAATCAAAAGCAATTGCAACACCGTCGGGCTCTACATCTGTCATTATTTTCGACATCATTGTTAAAAAGCCATATATAGCATTTGTGTATTCGCCTTTTTTGGTGGTTAATAGCTTAATTCCGTAAAATGCACGGTTTAATATGCTGTTTCCGTCTAATACAAGTAACTTCATTGTTACGCTCCTTTTTCTAGCCCAGCAAGTGGTCAACAACATTTATCTCGATGTTGTTTTTTATATATTTACGTGGTACTCGTTTGCTTACCATACATACAATTTCGTAATTAATACTGCTTGTCCACTTTGCGATGTCATCAGCAGTAGGGATATTACTATTTTTATTGTCAACTAAATTATCCCCAAACAGAATAACCTGCTCGCCTATTTCTAAATCTTCAATATTAGTAGCGTCTACCAAAAGCTGGTCCATACATATTCTACCCAATATTTTAGCTTTTTTGCCTTTAATACATACATATCCGTCTTTTGCAATGCTTCTAATAAAACCATCTGCATAACCAATAGGAACAGTAGCAATTTTTACATTATTCTCAGCTGTATAGGTTCTGCCATAGCTTACTGTAGTGCCTTTACTTATAGTTTTTACCATAGATACAACACTTTTTAATGTCATTGCCGGTTTAAGATTTATTTTATTATTTACCTTATCAGATGGTGACAATCCATACAAAATAATACCTGCCCTTACCATATCAAGATGTGTTTCAGGGTAATCTATAATTGCACCACTGTTGGCACAATGCTTAATTTCAAAAGTAATGCCTCTTTTTTCAAGTTCATTAACAGTGTGAATAAAGCTGTTAAACTGTTTTTTTGTAAAATCTTTTCCGTGATTTCCCTCATCACTTACAGCAAAATGTGTAAATACGCCCTGTGGGGAAAGATTTGGCAGAGTACAAATTTTTTCTGCAATAGCAATACTATTATTATCTCTATCAAATTCCTGACACATTAACCCAATGCGAGACATACCTGTGTCTAATTTAAGATGAATATTAACTGTAACATCTTTTTCCACAGCATATTTTGAAAGCATTGTTGCGTAATCATAGCTGTAGCAGGCTTGTGAAATATTATTTTTTGCCAATAGATTTGCACAACTACAAGGTGTGTATCCTAAAATAAGAATAGGCTTAGTTATGCCATTGCATCTTAATTCCAAGGCTTCTTCAATATTAGAAACAGAAAACCAGTCAGCACCAAGCTTTTCGTATAATTTGGCAATTTGCACAGCACCATGACCATAACCGTCTGCTTTAATAACACAGCATATCATAGAATTATTTACACTATTTTTAATTACCTTAAAATTGTGTTCTATATTGTCCAGACTAATTTCAGCCCAAGTTCTCTTCATAAAATCTCTCAAAAAACTCACCCACAGCATTACTATATATTTGTATACACTATAATTATATTACTTTAACAACATAAAATCAATATTTTGAAAATTATATTATGGTAGGCTGTTGAAATTCCTATATGTACAAATTTATTATTTATTAAAACTAATTTTTATTGTCACCTTGTAATATGTTTAGTAATATGTTACAATAAGGTGGAAAAATTAATTAAAATTTTAGCTTATATCTATATGAGTAAAGATTATAAAGAGATTAAATATTTAAGTAAGGTGATGTTCAATGATAAACTGGGTAAATAAATCAATTTTTTATCATCTATATCCTCTAGGATTTTGTGGAGCTCCTGAGTATAACAATGGGGAACAAAGCTACAGGCTTGATAAATTTATAGATTGGATACCTCATTTAAAAGAATTAAATATTAATGCAGTATATTTTGGTCCAGTGTTTCAATCTACAAAGCACGGTTACGATACAAAAGACTATTATAAAATTGATTGTCGTTTAGGCGATAATAAGTCGTTTAAAAATATTTGTGACTTACTCCATTCAAATGGTATAAGAGTTGTTTTAGATGGAGTATTTAATCACGTTGGCAGAGATTTTTGGGCATTTAATGATGTACAAAAAAATGGTCAAAATTCAGCTTATTGCGGTTGGTTTGAAAATCTTAATTTTAACGGAAGAAGCCCTTATGGTGACCCTTTTTGGTACGAGGGCTGGAGTGGTTGCTTCGACCTTGTAAAGCTTAATTTAAAAAATCCTGATGTGGTAAAGCATTTACTTGGTGCAGTAGAGCTTTGGATAGATGAGTTTGGCATAGATGGCTTGCGTTTAGATGCTGCCGATTGTGTAGACATTAACTTTTTTAAACAACTAAGAAATTTCTGTAAAAGCAAACGCAATGATTTTTGGTTAATGGGAGAAATTATTCACGGTGACTATAACCGCTGGGCAAATAAAGATACACTTGATTCCGTAACAAATTACGAGTGTTACAAGGGTCTTTATTCTTCACACAATGACCATAATTATTTTGAAATAGCACATTCATTAGCAAGACAGTTCCAGCAGGGTGGAATATATCAAAATCTATGCTTGTATAGTTTTTTAGATAATCACGATGTAAACAGAATTGCAAGTAACATTAAAGATAAAAATCACTTAAAGAACTGTTACACATTAATGTACTGTATGCCAGGTGTACCTTCAATTTATTATGGCAGTGAATGGGGTATAGAAGGTCGTCGTACTAATAGTTGTGACACTATGCTTAGACCAATGCTTGAGCTTAATAATATACCAAATAAAAATTCAGAGCTTAATGAGCATTTGAAAAAAATAGGAAAAGCAAGATGTTCCTTGGAAGCTTTGCAGTTTGGTGACTTTAAAAACGAAGTAATCAAAAATGAACAGCTGTTAATATCAAGGCGTTATAATAATCAAGTTGTATATGTTGCACTAAATATAAGCAACAGCCAACAATGTATAGAATTTAACGCACCGTCAGGCTATAGCAAGCTTACCGATGCTTTAACAAATGACTCTTTTGATAATATAGGCTATGTAAGAATACCTATAGAAGCTAATTCAGCCAGAATTTTGGTAATGAATAATGGTGAGTTTTCTTTAGATTTAAAATCAGAAAATACAGAGATACCTTTAAATAGCCATATTTCTATAAACGAAGCTGTTAATAATAATGAAGAAATTCCTGTAATAAAAATGGAAAAACCTTTAAAAGAGGTCACTATTGGCAGATATCGTCATTTTAAAGGTAACGAATATGAAGTAATAGCCATAGCTAAACATACAGAAACAGAGGAAGCTCTTGTAATTTATACCGATACAACAACCCAAAAGGTATGGGCAAGACCATATAATATGTTTATGGAAATGGTAGAAATAAACGGTAAATATGTACCTCGATTTACAAAGCTATAATAAATATCTTTTAAGTGTTTTTATATGAAAATTAATAGTTGACTTTATATATTTTATCAATAGACTTTTAGCAGTTTTTAGTATATTATGTTAAATTGATATGATGTATTTAATATCTATGATTATACGATTATAGGAGGATTATCGAGGTATGAGATCAGCAATAGGAACAAGACAAAATATACAGGTTTTAGAAAGCTTTACTTGTGGTGGATTAAAAATTGAGGTTTTGGAATATCAAAAGCTATTAGGTATTTCAAGTGCGTCAATGGCTTCAAGAGTTTACTATATGGAAAAGCAGAATATTAAGGTAAGACAGATAGCTTTATATCTTGAAAAAGAAAAAGTAGTTATCTCTAGTGGTGCTATGAGCTATTTCCAGGGAAATCTTGAAATGGTAAGTGGTGTAACTATGGGCAATATGTTGGGTCGTATGATGCGTGGTGCAGCAACAGGCGAGCAAATGGCACAGCCTGAATACACAGGTTCAGGTATGTTGGTGCTAGAGCCTTCATATAAGCACTTTATGGTTTTAGAGCTTGCACCGGGCGAATCTATTATTATAGACGACGGTATGTTCTATTGTGCACAGGGTAGTGTACAGGTAAGAACAGTGCTACAAAGAAGTGTATCTTCAGCACTTGCAGGTGGCGAGGGTATCGCTCAAATGCAGTTAACAGGTCCTGGCTTAATAGTTTTGGAGTCTTCTGTACCAATGGAAGAAATTGATGTTATAGAGCTACAAAATGATACATTAAAGGTAGACGGTAACTATGCTGTATTAAGATCAGCTCATCTTGACTTTACAGTAGAAAGAAGTGCTAAAACATTAATCGGTTCAGCAGTAAGTGGCGAAGGCTTGGTAAATGTTTATCGTGGTACAGGTCAGGTGTGGCTTGCTCCGTCTATTAAAATTTATAATACTCTATCTTATTATGGTACAAATGTTGGAAGCGTTAATATGAACACCAGCAGATAATAAAAATTAAAAATTTTACCCACCAATTTTTGTAAGGATTGGTGGGCAATCTATTTTTTGTTACGCAATTATTAACATACAGATATAGATATGGTATTTCTGTTTTTTTTGTGATATAATAACTAGCAGAGAGGTGTTACTATGTCTTTTGATATTTTATATAATGATTCTAACGATGGTGTTGCACCAGGCGGTTTACACGATGTTGAAGACATTAAAATTTTAATTTGTTATCTTTTATCGCAAACAAGTCGTTCTGTAACAGCAGAATTTATATGTAGTGTATTACAAAAATGCGGTACTGTAAATTATTTCGAGGCATCACACAGCTTTGCACAGCTTATTTCAAACGGTCATCTTGTTTTAGCAGATGAAAATAGCAATGAGTACATTTTGGCAGAAAGCGGTAGATTTGTTGCTGATACTTTATCAGACGAGCTACCTACTGCAACTAAAGAAATTTCCCTACAAGCTTATGAAAATTTTTTAAGACAGTCTGATATTAAAAAAGAAAATGTTGTAAGACTACATTCAAAGAAAAACAAAACCTATATCGAGTGCACTGTTAATGACGGTGATAATCCTTTGTTAAAGGTAGATATGTATATTCCTAACGCAGAGGACGCCAGCACAGTAAGAAATATTTTTTATAACAACACAGATGTTGTTTATCAGACAATAGTTGCATTGTTAACAGGTGATAGACGCACTGCTATAGAGTTGTTGTATTCATCTGAGCTTAATACAGACGAAGTTATATAATGTATTTATTTTATAAATGTATCTATAATAAGCATAGCTGTTACAGCTGGAATACCACCTGCAAGGCTTATGCTTATGCTTAATACACTTAGAGGAATATAAACACCTGTGAATATTCCTGCTATATTTACAGCAATTAAGGCTATTCCACCGCTGGAAACAGTGGTTAAAGCTTTTTTAAAGGGATTAGCACTTTTTTTAATAGCATACATTATAGTAAACAAAACCACACATACAACAGCTGTTATAATAATAATTTTTGTATCCATATATTTTCTCCTTTTCTTTTTTATAAAGTATATGCGGAGATTATTGGGAATATAATTTGTAATAGTTGTAAATGATTGTTGTTGATTGTAAATAATTGTAATAATTTGATTACAAATCTGTATGTTGACGGATAATATACCTTGTGGTATTTTATATTTAATCCTAGGGTGCTATTTGCTACACAGGCAAATTCATTTAGGTATTTTTGAAAGGAGAGAAAGGCTTTATGGAGTTTTTAGGGCTACCGCTTTTTGATTTTGGGCTACCACTTTTTTGGATTGCAATAGCAGTTGTTGCTATCATTCTTGAAGGTTGTACTGCTCAACTGATCTCAATTTGGTTTGCTATTGGTGCACTGGTTACAGCTGTAGTTGCATTGCATACTGACAATCTTTTTATTCAGATTGCTATTTTCTTTGTTGTTGCAGTGTTGTGTCTAATTCTTACCAGACCCCTTGCAAGGTTTTTGAGAAACAAAAGCGGAGAAGTTCCTACTAACTGTGACCGTTACATAGGTAAGGTTGGAGAAGTTATTATGGATATAAATAATAACGATGCAACAGGTCAGGTTAAAGTAGAGGGTTCTATATGGTCGGCAAAAACAACTATAAATGAAATTTTGCCAACAGGAACCTTAGTAAAGATAGAAGCTATAGAAGGTGTAAAATTAGTTGTAACACCTGTAAGCGTAAAAACAAGAGTATAATAGAAATTTATTATTAATTATTATTTTTTAAGGAGATAATTTTTTATGGAACCATGGGTAGTATTTGTTATTATTGCAATTATTGTTTTATTAATTATTATTAAGAATGTAAAAATCGTACCACAGGCACACTCTTATGTTATTGAAAGATTAGGTGCTTATTATCAGTCTTGGGGTACAGGCTTGCATTTAAAGCTTCCTTTTATTGATAGAATTGTAAGAAAAATATCTTTAAAGGAACAGGTTGTAGATTTCCCACCACAGCCAGTTATTACAAAAGATAACGTAACAATGCAGATAGACACAGTTGTATATTTTCAGATTACAGACCCTAAGCTATATTGCTATGGTGTAGAAAACCCAATATCAGCTATCGAAAACCTAACAGCTACAACTTTAAGAAATATCATTGGTGAGCTTGAGCTTGACCATACTCTTACATCAAGAGATGTTATCAACTCAAAAATCAGAATAATTCTTGATGAAGCTACAGATGCGTGGGGTATTAAAGTAAACCGTGTAGAGCTAAAGAATATCCTTCCTCCAAGAGAAATTCAAATTTCAATGGAAAAGCAGATGAAGGCAGAGCGTGAGCGTCGTGCAAGAATCCTTGAAGCTGAAGGTCAAAGAGAAAGTGAAATCCTTGTTGCTGAGGGTCATAAGCAGTCTGCAATTCTACAGGCAGATGCTGTTAAGGAAAAGAAAATCCGTGAGGCTCAGGGTGAAGCTGAGGCTATCAGAAGCGTACAACAGGCTTATGCTGATGCACTAAAAATGCTTAACGAAGCTGCACCAACAGATAAGGTTATTGCTCTAAAGAGTCTAGAGGCATTCCAAAAGGCTGCTGACGGTAAGGCTACTAAGATTATTATTCCATCTGAAATTCAGTCATTAGCAGGTTTATCAGCGTCTGTTAAAGAGTTGTTCCACGATGACAATGTTTCTTTAACAAAGTAATTATGCAAAATTAACTAAAAATAAGTAATATTGCTTATAGAAATATAAGCAATATTACAAATGAATTTTTTGTTGATTTTATAATCGAAAAATGGTTGAAATTATATTAAAAATGCAATAAAATATAGGTAACGACTTACTACGGAGGTACCTTAGATGGCAGGTATTATTTGCACAACAAGTAATATTTTTACCATATATAATGGTGTACTTGCGTTTTGTCACAAGGCTTAGTTTAAGGCTGTGGTGTATACTTCATCACAGCCCTTTAATTTTGCTTTAAATTATCTTTTATAAAAACAATACATTAAGTCTGAATATGATTTATTATAGTATAATTTCTAATGTTTAAATTGTATTCAGTATAATAATGAAATTTGAAAGGATGTTTACAATGAAAAAAGTAGCAGTTATTATGGGTAGCGACAGCGATTTTCCTGTTGTTTCAGGGGCTATAAAAACCCTAAAAGAGTATGGAGTTCCTGTAGAGGTTCATGTAATGTCTGCACACCGCACACCTGCTCAAGCTTCAGAATTTTCTTCAAAGGCTAAAGAAAATGGTTTTGGTGTTATTATTGCAGCTGCAGGTAAGGCGGCTCATCTTGCAGGTGTATTGGCTGCACATACTACAATTCCTGTTATTGGTATTCCTGTAAAATCATCTACACTAGACGGTCTAGATGCACTTTTGGCTACTGTACAAATGCCTAAGGGAATCCCTGTAGCTACAGTTGCTATAGACGGTGCAGACAATGCAGCATTGTTAGCTGTTCAAATTTTAGCTTTATCAGATGATACACTTTCTGCTAAGCTAGACACCCTAAAAGCAGAAATGGAAGCTGGCGTAATGGCTAAGGATAAGGCTATCCAAAGTAAGGTAGAGGAACTATAATTCATTTAGTAATAATTGTTTATAATAAATTTTTATACGGAGGACTTTTTTTATGAAAAGCTTTAGTGAAAGTTATAAGGCTGCTGGCGTTGATGTAACAGCAGGCTATAAATCAGTTGAGTTAATGAAAAAGCATATTGCTAAAACAAATGTTGATGGTGTGCTTTCAGGTATAGGCGGTTTTGGCGGACTATTCGCACCAAATCTAACAGGTATGGAAGAGCCTGTTTTAGTTTCAGGTACAGACGGTGTAGGTACAAAGCTAAAGCTTGCTTTCTTGCTTGATAAACACGACACTATCGGTATAGACTGTGTTGCTATGTGTGTAAACGATGTTGTTTGCGGTGGTGCAAAGCCATTGTTTTTCCTTGATTATATGGCACTTGGTAAGAATGTACCAGAAAAGGTTGCAGAAATTGTTTCTGGTGTAGCAGAGGGCTGTGTGCAGGCTGGTTGTGCATTGGTAGGCGGAGAAACAGCAGAAATGCCTGGTTTCTACCCAATAGACGAATACGACCTTGCAGGCTTCTCTGTAGGTATTGTAGATAAGAAAAAGATTATAGATGGTTCACAGCTACAGGCTGGCAATGTTCTTATTGGTCTTGCTTCTTCAGGTGTTCACTCAAATGGTTTCTCACTTGTAAGAAAGGTATTTGATATTAACGAAACAACAATTAATAATACATACGACGAGCTAGACAAGCCACTTGGCGAAACACTACTTACACCAACTAAAATATATGTTAAGCCATTACTTGCTTTAATTGAGAAATGTGATGTAAAAGCTGTTTCTCACATTACAGGCGGTGGCTTCTACGAGAATATTCCAAGAATGTTAAAGGATGGCTTATCTGCTAAAATTACAAAATCAGCTGTTCCTGTTTTACCAATATTTAATGTTATTCAGCGTGAGGGTAATATCTCTGAGCACGATATGTTCAACACATTTAATATGGGTGTTGGTATGATTATCGCAATCGAAAAAGATCAGGTTGATACAGCACTACAGGTTCTTGCAGATGCAGGCGAAAAAGCATTTGTACTTGGTGAAGTTGTAGAGGGTGACAAGGAAGTTATCTTTGAATAATTAAGAAATGAGGTACTTGCTTTGAAAAATATTGTTGTTCTTGTGTCAGGTGGAGGAACAAATCTACAGGCACTTATAGATGCACAAAATGCAGGCAATATTCCAAACGGTCGCATAACCTGCGTAATTTCCAGCAACCCTAATGCCTATGCACTACAGCGTGCAGAAAATAATGGAATAGAAACAGCTGTAATTAAACGCAAGGATTATGCTAATCAACAAGAATATGATATAGCTTTAACAAACCTACTAAAAAGCAAAGGTGCAGATTTAGTTGTACTTGCAGGTTTTATGACTATTCTTGGTGTAGATGTTATAAAAGCATTTGAAAATAGAATCATAAATATTCACCCATCACTTATACCATCATTTTGCGGAGAGGGTTTTTACGGATTAAAGGTTCACCAGTGTGCGTTAGAAAAAGGTGTTAAGGTAACTGGTGCAACAGCACATTTTGTTAATGAAATATGTGACGGTGGCCCTATTATCTTACAAAAGGCTGTAGAAATCCAAAATGATGATACACCTGAAACTTTACAGAAAAGAGTAATGGAACAGGTTGAGTGGAAAATTCTACCTATGGCTGTATCACTTTTCTGTGATGATAAAATTAAGGTTATAGATAATAAAACTACCGAAATTCAGTGGTAATTATTTATTGAAAGGACGATATAAACAATGGATATACTATCAATAGAAAACCAGCTTACCTCTAATCCATATCCAGGCAGAGGTATTTTAATAGGAAAAAGTGCAGACGGTAAAAATGCTGTAATAGCTTACTTTATTATGGGCAGAAGTGAAAACAGCCGTAACAGAATTTTTGTAGAAGAGGGCGACGGAATAAGAACACAGGCTTTTGACGAGTCAAAGCTTGAGGACCCATCATTAATTATTTACGCTCCTGTTCGTGTTCTTGGTAATAAAACAATCGTTACTAACGGTGACCAAACAGATACTATTTATAATCTTATGAATCAGCAAATGACTTTTGAGCAGTCATTAAGAACAAGAGAGTTCGAGCCTGATGCACCTAACTATACACCTAGAATTTCAGGCATAGTAAAAACAGAAGATAACGACTTTAATTTTGCTATGTCAATCCTAAAGAGTGCAAATGGTGACCCATCATCTTGTCAGAGATATACATTCTCATATTCAAACCCAATAAATGGACAGGGTAGATTTATTCATACATATAAGTGTAATGAAAACCCACTACCTAGCTTTGAGGGCGAACCAAAGCTAGTTGAAATTGGTAACGATGATATCGACACATTTGCAAATAAGCTTTGGACAGCACTAAACGACGAAAACAAGGTTTCTTTGTTTGTTCGTTATATCAATTTAGAAACAAATACTGTAGACAGCAGAATTATTAATAAAAATAAGTAATTACAGTACGCCCTAGTAAATATCGGATATCCATTGATATTAAGGAGGAAACACAATGAACGAGCTAGAACTAAAATATGGCTGTAACCCTAATCAAAAGCCATCTAAAATATTTATGAAAATGGTCAGGAGCTACCAATTACTGTTTTAAACGGTAAGCCAGGCTATATTAATTTCCTTGATGCCTTTAACAGCTGGCAGTTAGTAAAAGAGCTAAAAACAGCTACAGGTTTACCAGCAGCTGCATCATTTAAGCATGTTAGCCCAGCTGGTGCCGCAGTTGCAACAGAGCTTTCTGATACATTAAAGAAAATCTATTTTGTAGATGATTTAGAGCTTACTCCACTTGCAAGTGCTTATGCAAAGGCTCGTGGTGCAGACAGAATGTCATCTTATGGCGACTGGATAGCTTTATCAGATGTTTGTGATGTTCAAACTGCTATCCTTATCCAAAGAGAAGTTTCAGACGGTATTATCGCACCTGGTTACACAGATGAGGCTCTAGAAGTGCTAAAGTCAAAGAGAAAGGGCACATATAATATTGTTCAGATAGATGAAAGCTTTACACCTGACCCAATCGAAAATAAAGATGTATACGGTATCACTTTCGAGCAAGGCAGAAACGAGCTAAAAATAGATGACGAAATGCTTACAAACTTTGTAACAGAGAACAACTCTTTTACAGAAGATGCTAAGCGTGATTTAAAGCTTGCTCTTATTACTCTAAAATATACACAGTCTAACTCAGTTTGCTACGCTAAAGACGGTCAAGCTATTGGTGTAGGTGCAGGTCAGCAGTCAAGAATACATTGTACTCGTCTTGCAGGTAATAAG
>JAXJTR010000005.1:0-6345 GCA_036309465.1 Acutalibacteraceae bacterium | reverse complement strand
GCAAAATATATTTTAAAATAACTTGCAATTACAACTTATGTAAGCTAATATACAACAAATCAAAATGCATAAATAAAAAATCGCAGAATGTTTACATCTGTGACAAAGCATAAAAAAGGTCACAATTATCAGCCTTTCTGATAATTGTGACCATATTTTATACGATAAATAAAAATTTTAAATTACGAAATCAAGTGTTAGCTTCTCCATATTCTTTTGCTTTAACTCAAAGGACGAGTGAACATATCTGTCAAGTGTTGTTCTAACATTTGTATGTCCAAGTATTTCCGATAAAGTTTTCACATCAAAACCTGCCTCTATACACCTTGTTGCGAAAGTGTGACGAAGTGCATGAAAGTTGACATTTTCTAAATCACACTCATCGATTATATTTGTAAATTTTTTTTGCATAAGTCTTGGCTCGATATATTTATTATTATTTTGGCATATAACATACCCCTCTGTTTTTCGGAATTTATCTATAATTTCTGTAATTGCAGTTGGAACAGGAATTACTCTATTTGATTTTTCTGTTTTAGGAGCCGTAATCATAATTTCACTTTTTCCGTTTTCACTTTTAATCCTTTGCATTGTCTTAGTAATATGAATTTTATTATCCGTTATATCACACCATTGCAATGCACAAAGCTCTCCAATTCGAACACCAGTAAAAAGAGCAAGTAGAATACCAAAACAATAACAATCATTCTTGTCTTTAATATATTTAACAAGTTTCTGTTGTTCAAGTCGAGTTAACACTCTCATTTCTAGTTTAGGTGCCTTTAATAATTGTACGTTAGGGCATTTAATGCTATATTCAGATTCTGCGTATTTTAATCCCATTTCAAGAACAATTAGTATATTGTTTATTGTAGCGGTTGACAATGATTTAATTAGTTTATCAGTAAAAAGAACTATGTTTTTACTGGTTAAGATATTAATATTTATTTTTCCTAATTGAGGGATAATATGATTATTAATTATTGTTTCGTATTTCACAAATGTAGAGTGTTTAGTTTTATGTTTTGTGATGTGCAACCAATCTTTCATAATATATTCAAGAGTTGCATAATTGTGTAGTTTTATTATTTGCGGATTAATAATATGGAGCTGTTGTTTTTGTTTTGCCTCGGAATATGAATGCCCATATACCGAGGCATATTTCTTTTTACCATCAGCTGTTATTTCTTTTACAAATCTTGCTTCCCATCTACCGTCCTTTCTTTTATAGATGTTTTCTCCACGCCTTGGCATATTAACAAATCCTTTCTGTTTTAGTATGTATTTATTGTAAAACAGACAATGTACTTGACCATAAATAAATTTATAACAACTCAAAAAATACCGTTTTATTCGATTTTGCTCAAAATAATGGGATAAAATGAATTGAATTTTTATTGAAAATGTGATAAAATATTCTAAATTCAACAAAAATATTAGATTG
Source organism: Acutalibacteraceae bacterium (assembly GCA_036309465.1). GTDB lineage: Bacteria > Bacillota > Clostridia > Oscillospirales > Acutalibacteraceae > CAG-964. The sequence continues at coordinate 4,901 of JAXJTR010000005.1, read as the reverse complement.
TTTTGTTATTCGCAGATGTAAACATTCTGCGAACGATAATGCTAAATTCTTTAATATTACTTTTTTCATTATTCGAGAAAATATACATAAAACACAAAGGGTGAATTTAGTTGGCGGAGTTAATAGATTTTGAGTCTTATCCAGTAAATTTAACTAAAAAAATATTATTACAGGATAAAGCAACAAAACAAAATATAATATGGGCAACAGATTCATATGAACAGTTAGGATATGAGTATTTCGATAACAGTCAGATACAGGTGGATTTGATTAGTGGAATAAACAAGTGGATTGTTGAACCAAGAGTTCAAAAACATATTGAACAGCAACAGCAAAGAACACGATCAAAAGCAGAAGTATTTACGCCAGCTTGGTTATGTAACAAAATGAATAATCTTTGTGATGAACAATGGTTTGGCAAAAACAATGTGTTTAATAATGAAGACAATATAAAATGGTCAACAAATCCTAAAAAAATAGAATTCCCATACGGCAAAAATTGGCAAACATATTTAGATTTGCGAAAACTCGAAATCACCTGTGGAGAAGCCCCATTTCTTTGTTCAAGATATGATATGTCTAGTGGTCAGATTATACCTATTGACAATCGCATAGGAATACTTGATAGAAAAATGCGTGTTGTTAATGAGAATACATCCAATAAAAACGAATGGATTAAATGGACTATACGAGCATTTCAAAGTTGCTATGGATATGAATATCAGGGTGACAGCTTGCTAATTGCAAGAATAAATATGATGTTATCCTTTTATGAATATTACCGTTACAAATGGAACGAAGAACCTACAAAAACGCTTTTGAATAAAATTGCAAATATTATAAGTTGGAATCTATGGCAAATGGACGGACTAAAGGGCACCGTTCCAAATGGTGTTCCCAACAAGATTAACATACAGCTAAGTATAAAAGGTTTTTTAGAATCGGAAGAAAATCAAGAAACAAATACAGAATGTTATTTGAAAAATTGGAGAGCAGACAGGTCGTTATATTATTCAGATTTAAAAGGAGTGAAAAGAAAAATGAAATTTGATTTTGTTATTGGTAATCCACCTTATCAAGATAATACGTTAGGCGAAAACAATACATATGCTCCGCCTGTATACAACAAATTTATGGATGCAGTATATGAGATTGCTGATAAAGTTGAATTGATTCACCCAGCTAGATTTTTGTTTAATGCTGGAAGTACTCCTAAGCAATGGAATAAAAAGATGCTTCAAGATGTACATTTTAAAATTTTGCATTATGAAGATGATGGCAGTAAATTTTTTACTAACACGGATATCAAAGGTGGTATTGTCATTTCGTACCGAGATTGTAAGAAAAGCTTTGGAGCAATAGATGTTTTTACTCCATATCCACTGTTGAATAAAATTTTACATAAGGTAAGTAAATCAGAAAATTTTAAATCTATGACAAAAATTCTTGTGTCAAGCTATTCTTATCATTTTACTGAAAAAGTATACGAAGATTATCCTAATGCAAAAGGTTGTTTAAGCAAAGGACACGATTACGACTTTAAGTCAAATGTTTTTTCAAAGATGCCTCAGCCTTTTTTTACAGAAGCACCCGATGATGGTTTTGAATACTTAAAAATAATAGGCAGAGAAAATAATCAGCGTACACATAGATATATTCGCAAGGAATATGTAGAGAGTGTATGTAATTTATTTTCCTATAAAGTGTTTATGTCCGGTGCCACTGGAAGCGGTGTATTTGGAGAAATTATTGCACCTCCGATTATTGAGGCACCTGGAACAGGAGCTACTGAAACTTTTTTAAGTATTGGAACATTATCAACTTATGATGAAGCTAATGCTGTAGTTAAATATATCAAAACAAAATTTGCAAGAGCTATGTTTGGTGTTTTAAAAAGAACCCAAGCGAACACACCTGATAAATGGAAATACGTCCCACTCCAAGATTTTACTGAAAATTCGGATATTGATTGGACAAAGTCAATTCACGAAATTGATTTACAACTTTATAAAAAATATAATCTCGATGAAAATGAAATTGAATTTATAGAAAAGAATGTAAAGGAGATGAGTTAATGAGTAATCATATAAGAATAAGCACTACAAAACAAGTTATTCCAATGATTTACGCTTACTCTACTCCTGAAATCGCAAGACATAATGGTTGGTTGAAAATTGGATACACTGAACAAGAAGTTGAAAAAAGATTAAAACAGCAAACATACACAGCGGATGTACAGTATTTAGTAGAATGGAAAGGCAATGCTATTTTCGAGGACGGAAGCGGTGAAAGATTCAGGGATACAGATTTTCACTCATATTTGATTAAGAATGGTATTGAAAATAAGCATAAAACAGAATGGTTTCATATCGATAAAACAAAATCAAAGCGAATGTTTTATGATTTTAAAGAAAATAGAGGTGTTTTAGAACAAAATAACACTGTAATTCCGTATAATTTGAGAACAGAACAAGACGAAGCTGTAAAAATGGCAAAGAATTATTTTGAAACACACGCAAAAGGTGAATTTCTCTGGAACGCAAAACCTCGCTTTGGAAAAACCTTGTCTGTTTATCATTTGTGTAAAGCTATGAATGCCCGTAGTGTATTGATTGTTACAAATCGCCCTGCTATTGCAAACTCATGGTATAGCGATTATGTTAAGTTTATGGGTAGTGAATCAGGCTATTTATTTATAAGTAGTACTGAATCTTTAAAAGGAAAACCTTATGTTTTAACTCGTGAAGAATATCTTAATTATAATATTAATCAACACTTATTTTCGGATAAAAAGAAGTGTATAGAATTTCTTAGTTTACAAGATTTAAAAGGTTCCTTATACTTTGGCGGAGGTTTTGATAAGCTAAAACACATAAAAGATATGAATTGGGATATGCTTGTTATTGATGAGGCTCACGAGGGTGTTGATACAAGTAAAACCGACATCGCCTTTAATCAAATTAAAAGAAAACATACTTTACACTTATCCGGCACTCCATTTAAGGCGATTGCAAATGATAAGTTCCCTCAAGATGCTATTTTTAATTATACATATGCTGATGAACAAAGAAAAAAACGAGAATGGAATAGCTTGGATAAAAATCCTTATATTAATTTACCACAACTTAACCTTTTTACTTATCAAATGTCTGAAATAATAGCTGATAAACTATCAAAAGGAAAAGAGTTAAATGGAGAAACTGTAGATTATGCATTTGACCTTAATCAATTTTTTGCAACAAATGATAGCGGTAGATTTATACACGATAATTCTATTGATAAATTTTTAGATGCACTAACAACACAAGAGAAATTTCCGTTTTCTACCGTTGAGTTAAGAAAAGAGATTAAACATTCTTTGTGGCTATTAAATCGTGTCAGCAGTGCAAAATCGTTAGCAAAGAAATTAAAAGTTCATCCAGTTTTTAAAGAATATGAAATCGTAATTGCCGCAGGTGATGGCAAGCTAAGTGCAGATGAAGAAAATAAAAAATCCTACAACAAAGTAGTAGAAGCAATTAAAAACAATGAAAAGACAATAACATTATCGGTAGGTCAATTGACAACAGGTATAACTATACCTGAATGGACAGCTGTACTTATGCTTAGTAATGTTAAAAGTCCAGCTTTATATATGCAAACAGCATTCCGAGCACAAAATCCGTGCATGTTTGTGTATGGGAGTGAATACTACCGAAAGAAAAATGCCTATGTATTTGACTTTGATCCTGCAAGAACACTGGTAATATTTGAACAGTTTGCTAATGATTTATTTACCGATACATCTGACGGACGAGGCGATTCTGATGCTCATAAAAATAATGTACGAACACTGTTAAATTTTTTTCCTGTTATTGGCGAAGATGATGAAGGAAAAATGATTGAGCTTGATGCTGAGAAAGTTTTATCAATTCCAAGAAAAATAAGGTCAAAGGAAGTAGTTCGCAGAGGATTTATGAGCGACTTGTTATTTCAAAATATTTCAAATGTATTTCACGCACCACAAGAGGTAATTGATATTATCAAAAATTTTTCTCCCGTATCTGATACAAATTCCAATTTGAATATTAATACCAATACCAGAGATAAATTATCCTTAGATGAAGATGGTGATGTTATTATTGATGATAATATTGTTATTGGTACAGCCAAAGATATATTCGGTGATAAAATATTTGATATTTCAGAAACCTTTAATAACAATATAGATAAATTTGAAATAGAAGAAAGAAACAATAGCGATCCATTAGATAATTTAAAGAAAATATTCAAAAAACAGATTACCGAACCATTAATGAATTCTGCAAAAGAACACTTTGGAAACGAGTTATCTACAGCAACGCAAAAAAGACTTGAACGAAAAGTTAATATTGAATCAGAAAAAGCAGTTACAAATGCTTTTGGTGACTTTTCTATAAAAAGAAAAGAAATTGAAATTGATTATAAGAAAAAATTAGAAGAAGCTTTACCTGAAGATAAATATAAATTACAGCAGGATTATGAAAGAGAAATGAATAATCTTCAAGATGAATTCAAACAAGAGCTTTTAGAACAAGTAGGTAACTTTGCAGAACAACTAAGTCAAAATGTTGTCAGAACTGTAAAAACAGAGGTAAAAGAACGCGAAAAGAAGGATTTGGAAAGCGGAATCAAGGATCATTTGAGAGGGTTCTCAAGAACTATTCCTGCATTTCTTATGGCTTATGGTAGTGAAGAAGTAATCCTTGAAAACTTTGATCAAATTATTCCTAATAATGTGTTTGTTGAAGTTACTAGCATAACACTTGAACAGTTTAGGTTTTTGCGTGATGGTGGAGATTATCAAAATCCTGAAACAGGTAAAACCGAACATTTTAATGGACATATTTTTGATCCTATCGTTTTTAACGATTCTGTAAAGG
>JAXJTR010000004.1:0-32640 GCA_036309465.1 Acutalibacteraceae bacterium | reverse complement strand
GATATACAGAAGACGACACAAAGGGCTTAACTGTTGTTGACCAAGAAAGAGTTGGTAAAAACGCCTTTACATTTAAGGCAGATGCCCCAGGTAGCTTCTATATAGGTAACCCTAACTCTTTAAAAGAGTTTGCAACAAGCCTTGCAGTAAATACTGAGGATATAGCAATTCCAGAAAATAATGGCGAAACTAAGGTAATTGAGGCTGAAGGATTTATAAAGCAGGGTGTAACTATTGAAACATCAAACCCAAAGCACCAAAAAGCTTATGTTGAATCGCCAGAACAGTTTGCTCCTTTTGCACACGATATTAACAATGGAACATTTTCAAAATTAAAAGAAGATTATATGAAAGAAATGTTCTCTATTAGTATAGAGGAAGAGGACCTTAAAGACAGCGATGCGAAATATTTTTCAACAACTGTACTTGACAGAAATGTTAAAATAAGCATACCAAGCGACAATAAAGACCTTTATGTTATAAATGTTAACAATACATTTTCACCTTATCAGCTTGACGCAGAGTATATAGACGGAAAATATGTATTTGAAACAGACACCCTTGGCTACTTTGTATTAAGCTCACAGGCTCTACCAGAATATAAAGAGCCTGAGCTAACACAGCAAACTATTACAGACGAAAAAACAGGTATTACAGTTTCTGGTCTTTTACCTACAGACGCAACTGTTGATTTTAATGTACTAACTTATTCAAATCTTCTTTATACCGACTTTATGGATGCTGACAACACAGCTTACTCATTTAACCATTCTCGTTATTCTTTACCACAGGCTGATAAGCTATATACTATTGTAAGTTCATCAGAATACAGCGAAAAAATGGATTGGACTGCACTAGATGAAGAACATTCTGTTAATGTACAAATCTTGTTTAGAGATGGCTTTAGACTACTAGACTTTTCATCTGATTTAACAGTTACACTACCTCACGGATTTAAGTATTATCTAAGAGATTTAGTTAAAGCTTATAAAATTGATTATAATGCTAACGCATTAAATCCTGTAGAAATTCTACCAAGTAAGAGCGAAGAAGAATTAACATTTAAAGCAAACGCTATAGGCTCTTATATTATAGGCGTTGAAAGCAATATAGAATATATCCTAGGAGATGCTTTCGCTAAAACAGAAGAAACAACAACTACTCCAAGTGATACTTCCAACACAGAGGCTACAACAGAAACTACAACAGAAACTACACAGGTATCTGCAAGTACAAATGCTCCTGTTTCATCTAATGCAATTATTATAATAATCGCAGGTGGCGTGCTATTAATTGCAGTTGTTGCTGTTGTAATAGTTTTAGTAAAGAAGAAAAGATAATAGATAGCGATAATAATTTATTGTAATATACTTTTTAATATAACAGCATTTCTTTTTAGTGTTAAATTATTATGTTAATATTTATCTAATAGTGTACTAAATAATTAATATTTATTTCATATTTTTATTAATAACTTTTCATCAAAAATAGAATACATTCCATAAATACTAAGGAGAATTTTTATGAAACAATATAATTTACTAAAAAAAATAACAAGTGTTGCAATTACAGCAACAGTGGCACTTTCAACTACAGCTTTCTCAGTATCTGCTGTAGAAAATGAAAAAACATACATTATAGATGAGTTTCTTGATATCGACCACGGTATATCAATGGAAAGCACAAGCGACGAATATAGATATTTAAACGTAACTCTATTATCTGAGAAACATGACCTTGCTTATGGCGAAAACTCTGCTTATGAAAATATTTTTTGCGAAGATTATATTAAGGATATTTACCGTATAACAACATACGACGGTAATGAGGATATTACTCAGCTTAACACAGAGGCAACTTTAAGATTTAAAAGTGATGACCCTAATTTACACATTATTTCTCTTTACGATTCTTATAGCCCTGTTGATGTTCAGGCAGAATATATTGACGGTAGCTATGTATTCAAAACAAACCGCTTAGGAGATTTTGCTTTAAGCACAAAGCCTTTAGAAAACAAAGAATACACTTTCTCAGAACAAACAATTACCGATAAAGACACAGGCATTGTAATAAAAGGTATGTTACCTGAGGGTGTAAAGCTTGATGTTAACGTTAACGGTTATGGCGACGAGGTATTAAGCGATGACGAGGGGGATGGCACATATGATAGAGAAACTCCTGATTTTAGCAAAGTAGCATTTTTCCCACCACATATCAGTGATTTTTATACTATTAACCATAACGCTAATGGTACATTCTATAGCGAATATGGGGCAAATACGGATTTTACAGGAAGTGAGCCTTTTGCTGTTAGAGTAGATATAGTATTTTTTGATGACCTTAGAATTGTTGAAATAGATAGTCCTTTAACAATAACACTTCCTTTGTATTACCGTGAATTTGCAGAACAAACAAAGGTTGATGAAATAGACACTCATATTATAGTGCTTCAATCTTTTCCTTTTGAAAATAAGCTTGAGGGCATAAAGCTACTACCTAAAGAAGAATCACCAGAGGGTAGCCTTGTTGTTGAAACTAACTCAACAGGTACATTCTTCATTGGTAACAGAGGCCCCCTTAATAAATATTTACATTCCTACGGTGGTTCATTAGACGATATAAAGCTATATGATGCAACTAGCGAAAATACAGACAAAAACACTACTGAAACTGCTACTGCCTTAGATAAAGCAGACAAAGATGAAACTTCAGAGGTTTCTGCAAGCAGTACAGATGTACCTGTTTTATCTAATATGCTTGTTATGATAATTGCAGGCATATTGTTAGTAATTATTATTGCTGTGGTTGTATTTGTTATTATAAAGAAAGTTCTATAACGAAAGGTGGGATTAGATAATATACAGTAAATTACATTAATAAAAGGTAAAATATAAAAAAATAGTTTACTTTTGGGTACAAATTCATTATAATGATAGTTGTAGTAGTGCATAATTTAACAGTGTATATTAAAATATGTGTTCACTGCTTTAACAAAAAAATTATAAAGGAGAGTTATTTTATGAAGTATAAGAATTTATTAACAAAACTTACTACTGTTGCAATAACAGCAGCAATGGTAATGTCTACTGTGGCACTTACTGTATCTGCTACAAATGACGGTGAAATGGCTGTAATTAACGACAGCGATATAACAACTACAGAGCCTGTAACAGAGCCTGTAACAGAGCCTGCAACAGAGGAAATTGCAGATTATACTCTTGTTCAGCAAACTATTACAGATAAAGATACAGGAGTTATTATTTCAGGTATGTTACCTGAAAATGCAAAGTACGATGTACGCATTAGAATGTGGGATTCTGAAATTATTAACGATATTGAAGAGCCTAATAAATTTAGCGATAAAAGATTTTCTTGTCCAACCTTTGAGGATTTACAGAAAAACGACTATAACACAAAGGGCAATTTCTATGACGAGGATTGGATAAATCCTAATTATTTAGCTGATGCCGGTGCTTATGTTCCTGAAATTGATATCGTATTTTATGATGACTCTAAAATCATCGACTTTACATCAGATTTAACAATCACATTGCCATTTGACTATCGTGCATTTGCAGAAATTAAAGAGTCTGACAACAAGGTTATGGTGTTTAAATCTATTCCAGAGGAAAACACACTAAAGGGTATGGAGTTACTACCTAAGAGCCAGTCACCAGAAGGCACACTTGTTTTCAAAACAAATACAACAGGTTCTTTCTTTGTTGGTAACGAAGAATTTATGAATGGTTTCCTTTACTTCTTTAATTCTTCACTTGACGAAGTAGAAGTATACGAAAGCACAGAGTCTGATGAAACAACTCCAACTGAACCTACAACACAGGCTCCAACAGAAGCTAAAACAGATGCACCTACAGAAAAGGCTACAGAAAAGGCTACAGAAAAAGCTACAAACAGCAACAACACTTCTCCTAAAACAGGATATTCTATTCCTGCAAGTGTTCAGGTTGCAGGCTTAGGTGTTGTACTAGCATTAGTTGCACTAGCAACAATGTTTACTGTTAACGCTTCAAAAAGAAAACACAACTAATAATATATATGCCAAGCTTTTAAACAGCTTTGGCACAAAATAAATAATATTAATTAAAACTAAGGCTGCCTCTTAATGAATTTTAAGGACGGCAGCCTTAACTATACCCTTCCATCAATAAATTTAGTTACAAGAGGAGAATTTACTATTATGAAAAATAATATATTAAAAAAATTATTAACTTTATCACTAACAGCAACTATGCTACTTTCAACTACTGCTTTCTCAGTATCTGCTGTAGAAGATGAAAAAATATACATTATAGACGAGTTTCTTGATAACAAACACGGTGTAACAATGGAAATCGCAACCTCTGATTATGAGTATTTGGACGTTAAAGAAATGTCATATTATTATGACGATTTTAAGGGCTATAAAAAAGACTATATCGAGAGTATTTATGAAATAACAGCCCATGGCTACTATAATTGGATAACACAGCTTATAATGGAGGCTACTGTAAAAATCGAGCACGACTCACCTGATTTATATATTATCGACATTAACGACCCTAAAAACCCTGTAGATGTTCAGGCAAAGTATGTTGACGGTAAGTATGAGTTTAAAACTGACCACCTAGGACATTTTGTACTAAGCACAAAACCTTTAGAGGAAAAAACATACACACTAAAAGAGCAAACTATTACCGACAAAGACACAGGCGTTGTAATACAGGGTATGCTACCTGAAAATGTAGACCTTGATGTGCGTATAGTATGGTGGGACCATGAATATATTGACGACACTGAAGAGCCTAACAAGTTTAGTGATGGCAGATTCTGTGTACCAAATATGAGCGAACTTTATACCCACAACTTTAACAGCAATGGTAATTTCTATGATGCCAAAGATTGGCTAGACTCAGATTATTCTGACTTGGGTGCTTGTGTACACGAAATTGACATTGCATTTTACGATGAGTTTAAATTGCTAGATGTTGATTCAGAATTAACAGTTACACTACCTATTGATTACCGCAAATTTGCCGAGGCATCAAAAACAGACAGCAATGTTATGGTATTTAAGTCTAACCCAGAGGAAAACACTCTAAAGGGCTTAGAGGTATTATCTAAGGAAAACTCACCAGAGGGCAGTATTGTTTTCAAAACAAATTCTACAGGTTCTTTCTTTATGGGTAACAACGCACATACAAACAGCTTTTTGTCTTTCTTTGATTCTTCACTTGACGAAGTAGATGTATACGGAGATACAAATACTCCTGACAGCACCCAGCCTACAGAAGCTACAGAAGCTACAGAAGCTACAGAGCCTGAAAAGGCAACAGAAGCTTTTAAAGCAACAGAGCCTACAGACCCTAACAGTCCTACAGAAAACGCAACAGCACCTGGCGACAGCAAGGGGACTTCTCCAGACACAGGTCGTTCTTCTCTTCCATTCAGCGTTGCATTTGCAGGCATTGGCGTTATTTTATCACTAATTGCAGTAGTTGCTGTATTCACAATTAAAATTGCAAAAAGAAAAAACAGATAATTGATAACAATTAATAATCAAACATAACAAAAAGGCTATCACCATTTTTTACTTGGTGATAGCCTTAATTTGTTTATTATAGGGGGTTGTGTTATGTATAAAAATTATTACTGATTATCGTTGGTAGTAATATCTATATAAGGGAAAATTTTTAGTTGTTTTAAATCGTATATTAGTTTTTCGTATTTGTCATTATCAGGATATATTATTCTCATTATACCTGGCTGTACCGCAAAAATTATTGCAAAAATCATTGAAAATACTACAATATAAAAAGTTGCTACAGCGATAATTTCTTCCATAGAAGCTCTCTCTGCAAACTGGTCAGCCACATATATAATAGCAGGAATAATTCCTGCACCTAACAATTTTATAGATTTTTTAAAATCAAACAAAGGGTTATTATAAATTTTATCCTCCTCTGCCTGTTGAATTAATAAATCCAACTTATCTACGGCATCGTCTGTATCAAGCTTAATACCATACTTTTTCAACAAGTCTTTCAGCATATTTATTCTAGCTCTTGAGTAAGGCTTGTAATGCTCTTCTAACATTCTCTTACAGTTATCTTTTTTCGAGTTAAAATAAGCAAAAAACGTCATTAACTGTAAAAACAAAGTGATATAGATTATTGAAGTTGTTGAAAAAAATATTGCTCCCAGTTGTTCTTGAAATAACGATAATATCATATAGGCAACAGACAATATAATTAAAGCAAAAACAAGTACCTTTCTATACATTGGCAATCTATCCCAAGGTATTAGGCTTCTTATTTCTTCCAAACCTAATTTATACTCCATAAAAAAGTTGTTAAATCTCATATCTTCTCCCCTAACAGCTAAAATTCCACATTTATAATAATATAACTATAATATAACAAATTTTTACAGATACTACAACATAAAAGCCTTCAAATTTTCAACAAGTTAACATTTTTTAAATTCATTATTCAACTTTATTTACAATTCTTTACCTTGTGCTATAATGTAATCAATATATATTATAAAAGTTGTGTCTTAGGAGTGTTTGTTATGAATGAGGTAAATAAAACTATGTACATTACATTGTACGGAAAATCTCAGGTAAGTAAAAAAGGAATAATTCTTAAAGACCCTACAGCAGAAATGATATGGGAAAAAGAGGGGTTTCCTCTAAAGGGTAAATCAAAATCTAAATGGCTTACATATTATATGGGAATGCGTTCAGCAGTATTTGACAACTGGACTAAAAAGAAAATGACAGAAAATCCACAGGCTGTTGTAATTCACACCGGCTGTGGTATGGACAGCCGAATTAACCGAATAGGCAACAACAGCAATATGTGGTATGATGTTGATTTTCCTGACGTTATAGAGGAACGCCACAAATATTACAAAGAAACCAATACATATAAAATGCTTAAATCAGATGTTACTCAACTGGAGTGGCTTAATAATATTCCAAATAATCAAACTGCTATAATTATTATGGAGGGTATGAGTATGTACATTAGCCATACCCAGTTTACAAGCATATTAAAAAGCTTTGCAGAACATTTTAATCAGGTGTATCTACTGGTAGACTGCTACACCGAATTTTCAGCAAAGGCTTCTAAATACAAAAACCCTATAAACGATGTTGGGGTTACAGCTGTAACAGGATATGACAATATGTGCCAACTTGCAGAAAAAACAGGCTTTAAAACTGTACAAGAGCATAGTATGACCCCACAATATATGGTAAATCAGCTAAAAGGCTTTGAAAAATTTTTCTTTAAAAATGTTTTCTGTGGCATTGCAAGCGAGAAAATGTACAAGCTGTATGAATTTGAATACAAAAAGTAATCTTATACTAAGCTCTAATTAAAAAACAAAAAAAGGTTAATTAAAGTTTAATGGTATAGTAGCATTGTGACAGAGCGTTAGCCTCCCTTTACACAAGGGTGCTAGCTCGCCAAAGGTGAATCGGTAAGATTGTTTGCTAACAGAAAGTATTGCGATTTAACTCAAAATAAAGCTATGACAATCCCTCAGTCAGCTTCGCTGACAGCTCCCTTTACACAAGGGAGCCTTAACGCTATATCGTATCTTGTATGTTATACTATTTAACTTATCTATTCTGTTCTCTAATTAGATATTAGTATTACTACAACAAAGAGGTGTTTATAATTGGACTTTCATTCATTTGGTAATAAAGAAAATCCCATAATGTTACTTATTCACGGTGTACTAACACCATGGCAAATATGGGACAAGCAGATAGAACATTTCAGCAAAAGCTATTATATAATTGCTGTAGCATTAGAGGCTCACACTGAAAAGCCAAGTGAGTTTATATCTATTGAAGATGAAGTAAGCAATTTAGAAAACTATTTTGCAAACAACAACATATCAACTATTGATGTAGTTTGCGGACTTTCTTTAGGCGGTGCTATAGCACATATTCTTTGGAAAAATAATAAAATAAAAATAAATAACCTTATATTAGACGGTGCTCCTCTTACTCCTTGTGGTGGATTACTAAAAAATATTATGATAAGCTCTTACAAAAGCATTATCAGCAAATCACAAACAAGAGATAAAAAAATTCAAGAGTCTTTTAAGCGTGATTTTCTCCCTGAAAAATACTGGCAAGACTATCTGAAAATTGCAGACAATATGACAACTGACTCTATAAAAAATCTTATTACTTCTGTAAGCAACAGTAAACTATGTACTACTGTAGAAAACAAATCTAATATTCTTTTTATTCACGGTAGTAAGGGTAATGAGATATTATCAAAAAAATCTGCAAAGGAAATGAAAAAACACTACCAAAATACCACCATAGAATATTGTAAAGGCTGTACTCACTGTTTTTATGCCTTGTTTGAGCCTGATAAATGGATGAAAATAGTGCAAGATTTTTTAAACAACAGCAGTAAAAAGTAAAAGGTCGAATAATATGGACAATAAAACGCAACAAGGCAATGGTGTATTTTTTAACACCATTGCCCACATATACACAGACTTCCCCACAAAATTTGGTGTGCCACGACAAAGCGGTTTGGTGGAGTCTTTACAAGGTAAAATAATTTTCGAAAAAGAGTACCAAACCCCTGAGGCTATTCGTGGGCTTGAGGAATATAGCCATATATGGCTACTATGGTACTTTTCTCAAAGCAACAATAAAAAGGGGTGGTCACCAACAGTACGCCCACCAAGACTAGGTGGTAATAAACGTGTGGGAGTATTTGCAACAAGGTCACCCTTTAGACCTAATCCTATAGCTCTTTCAGCTGTAAAGCTGGATAAAATAGAAATAACCAAAGAATATGGTCCTGTTTTATATGTAACAGGTGCCGACATAGTAAGCGGTACACCTATTTTCGATATAAAGCCATATCTCCCCTTTGCAGACTGTTACCCTCAAGCTAATGGCGGTTTTGCCCATAAGGTAAAGGATTATTCCCTTAATGTAAACTTTCCCCCTCACCTTTTAAAACTGATACCGCCCAAAAAACAAACAGCACTACTGCAAATACTACAAGAAGACCCTCGCCCCTCTTACCACAACGACCCACAACGAATATACGGTTTTGAATTTAGCAATTTAGAAATAAAATTTACTGTGGATAATTCTATACTAACAGTTGTAGCTGTAGAAAACATAAACACACAAGCAGAGGTATCTACAGAAGTATAGTCAAAATAAAAAATCGGTAAATTATAAAATTAAACATATAAATTTTATAATTACTCCAACTATTAGCATAGAACCACAAAAATCCCCTTAAAGCAGGCTCTTAAAACAAATGTTTTTAAGACTCAAAGTTTACAAAAGCATAGCTACCTATATTTTTCAGATTGTTTTCTGTTTCTAATGCTGTAAGCTTATTACAGTCATAAAAAGCGTCATCGCATATATATGATACTTGAGCTCCTTTTCTATTTCTCAAAAGTATCTTTGTATAATTATGTGTTCTTGTAATGGTTTTATAAATGTGGTATAATTATAAAAATTTATAGAAGTAATGATGTGTTAAACTTGTAGATGTGTCTAGTAAAAAGGAACGTGTTCAAGATAATATAAATCTGAACAACTCTAATGTTATAAGCAATAAAATAAGCTTGTAGAAACAGGAGCAAGACATCATCTTTGTTAAAAAGGATTTATATAAATACATAATAAATGTTAGATTTGAGAGGGATATGTAATGAGTATCTTAAATGTTGAACACTTAACACACGGATTTGGCGACCGTGCTATTTTTGATGATGTTTCTTTCCGTTTGCTAAAAGGTGAGCATATTGGTTTGGTAGGTGCAAATGGTGAGGGTAAGTCTACCTTTATGAATATTGTAACTGGCAAGCTACAGCCTGACGAGGGTAAAGTAGAGTGGTCAAAAAATGTGCGTGTTGGTTATTTAGACCAGCATACTGTTCTTTCACAGGGTATGACTATTGAAGATGTGTTAAAATCTGCTTTTTCTTACCTTTTTGAGATGGAAGAAAAAATGAATGAAATTTGTGATAAGCTTGGCTCAGCCGATGAGGACGAAATGAATGAAATGCTTGAGGAGCTAGGCACAATTCAAGACACACTTACACTTCACGATTTTTATGTTATAGACTCTAAGGTTGAAGAGGTTGCTCGTGCTTTAGGTCTTATGGATATTGGTTTAGACCGTGATGTTACTGATTTAAGTGGTGGTCAAAGAACTAAGGTTCTTCTTGCTAAGCTTTTACTTGAAAAGCCTGATATTTTATTGTTAGACGAGCCTACTAACTATCTTGACGAGGAGCACATAGTTTGGTTAAAGCGTTACTTAATTGATTACGAAAACGCTTTTGTTTTGATATCTCACGATATTCCATTTTTAAATGAGGTTATTAATTTAATTTATCATATGGAAAATCAAAAGCTAGACCGTTATGTTGGTGACTATAACCATTTCCAAGAGGTATATGCAGTAAAGAAAGCTCAGCTTGAGGCAGCTTATAAACGTCAACAGCAGGAAATAAGCGAACTTAAAGACTTTGTTGCCAGAAATAAAGCACGAGTTTCTACAAGAAATATGGCTATGTCACGTCAAAAGCAATTAGATAAAATGGAGATAATAGAGCTTGCTGCTGAAAAACCAAAGCCAGAGTTTAACTTTAAAACAGGTCGTACCCCAGGTAAATTTATATTTGAAACTAAGGATTTAGTTATAGGATACGACCAGCCACTTTCAAAACCTCTTACATTGTCAATGGAAAGAGGAAAAAAGATAGCTCTTGTTGGTGCAAATGGTATAGGTAAAACTACATTGCTAAAAAGTATATTAGGATTAATTCCTCCACTTGAAGGCTCTGTAGAGTTGGGAGATAACCTACTAACAGGATATTTTGAGCAGGAATCAAATGGAGATAACTCAACTACCTGTATTGAAGAAATTTGGAAAGAGTTTCCATCATATTCACAACACGAAATTCGTGCTGCACTTGCTAAGTGTGGCTTAACTACAAAGCATATCGAAAGTCAGGTGCGTGTGCTTAGTGGTGGTGAACAGGCAAAAGTAAGACTTTGTAAGCTTATTAATAAAGAAACAAATATTTTGTTGTTAGACGAGCCTACAAACCATTTAGATGTAGACGCCAAAGACGAATTAAAGCGTGCTCTTATAGATTACAAGGGCAGTGTGCTTATAATCTGCCACGAACCCGAGTTTTACCTTGATGTAGTTGATGATGTATGGGATTGCACAAAATGGACTACAAAGATATTTTAAATAATAATTAATATAAAACTCTTATATTAAATTTACATTTAACATAAAGTATTACCCCTGAATAGCAAATGTATTGTTCCTTATTTGTTTAATAGCTTTATTAGAATTTGGAATTATGCTTGCTGTTTTGGGGTATTTTTATCTAATTAATAATTAAGTGGAATTTGTATTTTATAGCATAAATCTGTAAAATTGACAATGGATATTAATATATGATAAAATATTTCAGAATATAAAAATCTTTGGGAGGGATTTTGATGAAGGAAAAAATAGCAGAATATAAAAGTATTCTGCAGGTGCTTTTAAAAAGCAAAGAAGCTATAGCAGTGGGTGCCGAGGTTGCCTTGCTGATTGTATGCACTATATTTTCATTATTTACAGGTATATTTAAAACATTACCAGCAATTTTGTTAAGTGCTATGGTTATAACTATTTTGTTTTTAATTACAAAATGGTTAACAGAAAATTATGTGGATAAAGCAAATCGTAAAAAGCTGTATATAGGTACAGCAATAACATCGGTTATTGGATTAATAGCTTATATTGTTATAGTATATAATCGAGAGTTTGAGTATTTAAGTGACCATGTAGTCTATTACCAATTACAATCAGAATTAGCTAGTGTTTTTAATCTTTCACCTATTAAAGGACTATATGCAATTGTATCCAGTTGTTGGAATAGTGATTATTCCTACTTTATAAATGTAGTTCTTGCATTGCCTTTTACCTTTACAACAGGTAGCAATAACTCTTTTGTAATTACATATTATGTGGCGTTAATTATCCCTGTTTGTTATATGAACAACCTTTTTGTTTTAAATATTGCACAAAAGCTTAAAGTAGAAAATGTTAATTTAGTTGCAGTGTTGGGCAACATCGTCTTTTTAACATTCCCATTATTACATTATGCTTCTATACTTGGTATGCCTGATATATTTGGTATGTTCTTTGTGTTTGGCATTGTTGTAATAATGATGAATTATGATTTTGCAGAGTTTAGCCTATCAAAGTCAATTATTGCTTCTATTTTAGTGTTGTTTTTAGTAGTGTCAAGACGCTGGTATATATTTACTTTAATAGGATTATTTAGTGTTATAATTGCAATTAAGTTTATTTATGGATTTTTAAACAAGGACAAAACACTTGGCAAGAAAACATTCTTTGGCGAAGTTAAGTTTATTGCAGTAACTGCTGTTGTTATGCTGGCAACACTTGCTCCTTTTATTTATAAAACCTTATTTGTAAAAGACTATTCAACCGATTATTCTGAGTATAATTTTGGTGGTCTTCCTTATGAAATTACAAATCAAATGGGATTTTTAGGAATACTAACATTGGTAATTCTCTTTGTTGGTTTAGTTTACGGACTAATAAATAAAAATTTAAGACAGCTTACTATAATATCATTAATTGGTTATGCTGTAACTATATACTCATATACAACAATTCAGAATATGGGTAAGCATCAGCTATTATGTTTGGCTATTTATTATTTAATATTGATTTATAACACATTTATTTTAATAGACAAAATAAAATTAAAGCCATTAAAATATGCTTTAGCAGTGGTAGTTGTTGCAGTATTCCTATTAAATACTTTTTCAACCATAACAGGATATATAAATGAAGAAAACGGAGTTTATCTGCTGACAAAATATGCAGTTTCAGCAAGATTTACTTGGAGCTTTTAATCCACATTATTAATAAAATAAATTTTCAAAATTTATAAAACAACCCTAAAAACAGTGTTTATTTGCTCTGTTTTTGGGGTTTGTTGATTTTTTAGGTATGGTATTAATATTAACTGCTTTTAATTCTATTTATTAAGCTATTTAAACTAATTTTAATTTTATAGATAAATTAGCAACGTATTGAAGAGTATTAAATAACCATATTTTTTAAGATTTTCGATTTTAATTGTAGCTATGAATTACCGAACAATTATAAAATTTACCACATACTTTTCTAAAACTACCGAATACTTCATAACTGTTGAAAATAAAAGTGGAATGATATATTATAATCTCGAAAGGAGGAGGTTTGATGAAATTCAAGCTGTTTATCAATAAAGAACAAGAGGAACAGGTTATTGTTTACGCACATAACAAGTCAGAGCTTACTGATGCAATAGAGCAGTTAATAGCCGAAACTACCGTAGAATTAAATGGGTATAAAGACAGAGAGGTTATACGACTAACTGCAAGCGAAATATATTGCTTTATAGTAGAAAATAACAGGGTTTATGCTCTTACTCAAAAAGATAAGCTACAGTTAAGATGCAGATTATATCAATTAGAAGAAGCATTAGCTGATAGCTTTGTAAAAATAAATCAATCGTGTTTAATAAATATTAAAATGATAGCACGTTTTGACGCATCTTTGTCAGGTTCACTTAATGTAAGATTAAAGAACGGATACAGCGACTTTGTATCTCGTAGAAATGTAAAAGCAGTTAAAGAAAGGTTTGGTTTATAATTATGAATAAGCATTTAAAGAATTTTTTACAGCGTGGTTCAACTTTTGGTGGTTTGGGTCCTATTGTTGCAGGTATTGTTTATGCTATTATTGAAGCTTGCGGAGTAGATATTGCTCTAACAGGCAGTGAGATTTGTATTGCGATTATTTCAAGCTATATACTCGCTTTTGTTCAAGCAGGTGCAAGCGTATTTAACGAAATTGACGAATGGCCACTGCCAAAATCACTTTTATGCCACTTCTCATCAATCTATGTAACCTACTCATTATGCTACATAGTAAACAAATGGATACCATTTGAACCAATGGTGCTAATTATATTTACAGCAATTTTTGTAATAATATACTTTATAATATGGACATCTGTCTATGTATCTGTAAAATCTACAAGCAAAAAATTAAACTCTAAGTTAGGATAAAAGCTTGTTTAAAAGTCTTATTAATAAATGTTATGTAAACAGGTATGTATAACATTTATCGTATATAACAATTTGACTAGATAAGTGCATTAGATAAAAAATATAAATTGGTAACACAAAAAATAAGTGCTAAAAATTAAGTGTTATAGTTTAGTGTTAGAACTCACAGAAATCCTACGGTTATACTTTCAGTAAGCCAAGGATTTCTGTGGATTTATTTATACTTTTAATAAGAAAAGGTTTTCTATGGATTTGTACTTTTAATAAGCTAAGGTTTTCTGTGGATTTATTTATACTTTTAACAAGAAAAGGTTTACTATGGATTTATATTTTTAATAAGCCAAGAGTTTTTATAAGTAAAGCTGTTGACCATTAATATATTATTGATTATATAAAATATCTATTGTAAGGCTATAAGTTGCTACTATAACCTGTTTTTATATAAAATACATTATTGATAAATTTTATATAAAAAACTTTAAAAAATATTATTTTTAATATTGACAACATAATAGAACTATGATATAATTAATACGTTAAGTTAAATACGCTGGTGTGGCGGAATAGGCAGACGCAAGGGACTTAAAATCCCTCGGTAGCAATACCGTACCGGTTCAAGTCCGGTCACCAGCACCATTACTTTTATGGTATAATATCTTTTTTAAAACCGATATAAGAATGTTTTTTTCCTACGCTAGACAGTTGGAAGTACTACTTCGTCGGAGCTGCTTCTACCGTGTATTGAAACAGACAGATAGTCTTACCCAGTTGTTAAGGTAGCAACATTTGTTAGATGTTGGCACGCTCGTTAAGTTCTGTTGGAGCAGAACAGAGTCTTGGCATTACTGTTATAACAACCTTTGTATTACATATCTTATTCGGGTATTCAATTTTAGGTTTGAAACAAAAAGAAAGTTCATACAACCCATTGCTAAAAGAGCGTACGAACTTAATCTTGACAAATCTATTAAAACCCTGTATTATAAACAGAGAATAAATAGCGTTCACAAGTTATTATGAGTTTTGGTACAACTCTAATAGCGTATGCCTACTGACCGTTCCCCAACAGTTGGTAGGCTGTGGATGCTTATTTTTTTGTTTCTAAAAGTAGTATATCATACTTTTTTCCAATAGTCAACTAATAGTCAACGGTTTTGAGAAAAAAACACACATAAGTGGATAAATCAGGAATGTACTATTTTAGAAATATGCTCAAAGTTTATAAGTGTATTTCATAAAACCGGAACTGATTCCGTTTTTCACTCTATAAACCATAATTAAAATAAACATTTACAAACTCACAATTAAGTGTTATTTTTTAATTGAAATTTTGAATATCTATTTGATTAACAAATCCTAATTAGAAAGGAAGATACACTATGCCAATGCTAGATTGGATAGGTAAAGATAAGGTAATAAACCACCACAACGATGTTCCTTACAGGGTGCTTGACAGACAATACAGTTATGACAGTGATGGACAAACTGCCACAGATAATGACAGCCAAAATATGATTATTCAGGGTGACAATCTTGAAGCATTAAAATCATTATTGCCACGATATGAGGGTAAAATTAAATGTATTTATATAGACCCACCATATAACACCGGCAACGAAAATTGGATATACAATGATAATGTGAATAGTCCACAAATACAGAAATGGTTAGGTAAGGTTGTTGGAGCTGAAAGCAAAGATTTAACTCGCCACGATAAATGGCTATGTATGATGTACCCTAGATTAAAGCTATTACATAAGCTGTTAGCAGATGATGGAGTTATCTTTATTTCTATTGATGATAATGAACAGGCTAATTTGAAATATATTTGCGATGAAATATTTGGAAAACAAAATTATGTTACAACATTAGTGTGGAAAAAGAAAAACGGTGGAGGTAATGACTCCAAATATGTAGCAGTTGAACACGAATATGTTGTTATGTATGGTAAAAAGCTATCTGAACTAAATAAAATATTCATAAAGTATGATGATGATTATACATCAAGATATAAAGAAGAAGATGAAAAAGGAAAGTATTTTTGGGATACATTTAAAAGAAAATCAGGAAAACAATATTACCCGATTACTTGTCCAGATGGAACTATTTTAGAAAATGATGAAAATGGCGAACCGATAAGCTGGCTTAGGTCAGAGCAAAGATTTCTTTCTGATTTAGAAGAAGGAGAAGTAAAATTATTAAAAATCAATAATAAATGGACAGTTCACTTTAAGCAAAGAATGCCTGTTGGATACAAACCTCGTTCAATAATTACGGAAAATGGCACTACATCTGAGGGTGCAAATGATTTAAAATTAATTTTTTCTAAAAATAATGTTTTTGACAATCCAAAGCCTGTTGCTTTAATTTCTTTTTTGTTGAAATTCAAATCAGATAAAAATATGATTATCCTAGATAGTTTTGCTGGCAGTGGAACAACTGCTCACGCTGTTTTAAATCTAAATAAGTCAGATGGGGGAAACAGAAAGTTTATTTTGATTGAAATGCTTGATTATGCTGAAGATATTACAGCAGAAAGAGTAAAAAGGGTTATTAAAGGATATGGAGAAGGCAAAAAGGCTGTTGATGGTACAGGTGGTAATTTCAGTTTTTATAAGCTTGGTGAACAGTTGCTTATTGATGATGAGTTAAACGAAAACCTACCTTTAGAAACAATAAGAAAATACATTTGGTTTACTGAAACAAGAACAGATTACCTTCAGCCTGATAATGAAAACCCATATTTCTTGGGAGATTTATTTAATACAGATTATTACTTCTATTATGAAAAGGATAGATTAACAACACTAAACAAGGATTTCCTTGCTACATTTAACCGTGCAAATGAGGAATACATTATTTACGCTGATATTTGTACTCTTTCAGATGAACAGTTACTAAAATACAATATAACATTCAAAAAAATTCCTCGTGACATTACAAAATTTTAAGGTGGTGAAATTATGGAGTTAAAGAGCTATCAAAAAAAGGTTATCAATGATTTTAATACTTATCTTGAATTATTAAAAGAAACTCACAACACTGCACAGGCATATAAATTATTATGGAACTTAAAAGGTGTACCTATTGGTGATAACGGAATAAAGCCATACACACCAATATTAGCAGGTGTTCCTCATATCTGCTTCAAAGTGCCAACAGGTGGTGGTAAAACTTTTCTTGCTTGTAATGCAATAAAGACTTTTTTCTCTAATGTTGATAAAAGCAAACCTAAAGTAGTTGTATGGCTTGTTCCTAGTGATTCTATAAAGGAACAAACATTTAAAAATCTTTCAAATCCTAACCACCCATACAGACAAAGAATAAATTCAGATTTTAATCATTCTGTAGAGGTTCTATCAAAAGAACAAGCTCTGATGGGACAAGGGTTTCAGCCTGATTTAGTTGCTGGACAGCTTACAATACTTGTACTTAGCTATGACAGTTTTAAAAGAGGTAGAAGCGAAGAAAGTTTGAGAAGCTATCGTGAAAATTCAAATCTGATGAATTTTGCAAAAGTATATGCAAAGGGTGCAGTTGATATTGAAAACGCAGATGATACATCTTTGTTTCAAACTATAAGTAACCTTAACCCTTTTGTTATTGTTGATGAAAGCCACAATGCAAAAAGTGAATTAAGTATTGATATGCTAAAAAACTTTAATCCTTGTTGTGTGCTTGATTTAACAGCTACCCCTCAGAAAAACAGCAATGTTATTTCTATTGTTTCTCCACATCAACTAAAAAATGAAAATATGGTAAAACTTCCTGTTCTACTTTACAACAGAAAATCAAAAGATGATGTAATATCAGACTCCATAAGTCTGCGTAACAGACTTGAACAAACTGCAATTAATTTAAAAAAGAATGGCGAGGAATATATAAGACCTGTAATCCTATTTCAAGCTCAATCAAAAGCAAAAAATGATAACGTCACTTTTGAAAACATAAAAAATCAACTTATAGAAAATTACTCAATACCACCTGAACAAATAGCAATACAAACAGCAGATATAAAAGAATTAAAGGGTATTGATTTATTAAATGAGGATTGTGAGATACGATATATTATAACTGTTAATGCTTTAAAAGAGGGTTGGGACTGTCCTTTTGCGTATATATTAGCTACTGTTGCTAACAGAACATCAGAAGTAGATGTTGAGCAAATTTTGGGCAGAATTTTAAGACAACCTTATACAAAACAAAGTAAGGATAATTTGCTTAATATGTCTTATGTTATTACATCTTCAAGCGAATTTTCTAAAACTGCTGAAAAGATTGTTTCTGCATTAAAATTATCAGGTTTTAGTGATAAGGATTACAGATGTGAAAATGCAGATAGTGCAGAACCTACTTTTAATGGTTTATATGAGCCTGTATATGTTCCTGAACCATCTGCAAATCTATTTGATAGAGATAATACTAACGAGATTAGTGATAATATATTTTCTTCACCACAATGTCAACAGCAAACACAACAACTTGATAATACACAAGAAAATAACGAAAAAGACGATATTTCCGACAGTGTAAGACAAATAATTGAAACTGCAGAAAGACAAGGAAATGCCTATAACGAAGAAATGCAACATAAAGAAGATGACGATATTCCTGATGAAGTGAGTGATAAAATGGTAAAATATGAAATTTGCGATGAATTTAAAGATATTGCAGAAAATCTGATATTACCTCAGTTCTTTGAAAAAGGCAATGCATTGAGTTTCTTTGATAATGCTGAAGACACATTACTATGTAAGGAAAGTTTAAGTGAAAACTTTAATCTTAGTACAAAAGATTGTGTCATTGATTTCGGAAACTCTGAAAAAGAATTAGTAAAGGTTGATGTCGAGGAACAGCGTAACAATCCTACATATACAAGGCTTAGTGATAATGACAACGAATATTTCGCTAAGCTCTTTGAAAATCAGCCAACTGATAAAAAACTTGCAATTTGTAAGTCGATAATAAGAGGCAAAATCGGTCGAAATAAAAATATTGCTGATAGCGATTTGAAAAAATATGTAGACAGAGTAGTTGAAGCAATGTCAAAAGATGATTTGTCAATGCTTGAGTATGATGTTACATCTTATACAAGCAAAATAAGCAGAAAAGTTGACAAATTACTTGAAGAACATCGTTATAAGAACTTTAACAAATGGATAACAGTTAATAAAATATACTGCAAGCCATCATATAAACTTCCTAAATATGCTATTGTAACCGAATACCCTATTTCTATTGCAAAATCACTTTACACAACGGAATTTACAAACAAGGTAAATAATTTTGAAACAAGAGTTATTGAAATGATTGTAAAACTTGATAATGTTTTGTGGTGGCACAGGAATATTGAAAGAAAGGATTTTTGTATTAACGGATTTATAAATCATTATCCTGATTTTATTGTGTATACAAAAAATAAAAATGTTATTGCACTTGAAGCTAAGGGTGATGACAGGGACAATTCTGACTCAACTGAAAAAGTTTATCTCGGTCAAAAATGGGCAAATTTGTCAGGAACAAACTACAAGTATTTTATGGTTTTTGATAAAGACAAACTAAATGAAGATGGTTGTTACACTCTTGATGAATTTATAGAAATTTTAAAACAACTGTAATTAACGGAAAAGAAAGTGAATTAACAAAAAGCCTGATAGAGCATTAAAACTCTATCAGGCTTTTTTAGTTGCAAGTTAAAAAAAACGGAACTGGTTCCGTTTTTTATAAAACTATAAGTTTTTCTTAGACTTTTTTGTTTTTTTATGCTTCTTACTATCTTGTTCAAGTTTCCAACTGTTACCACAGTTATTGCATAATGCGTATGTAACATTTACAGTGCCTTTCTTTTCAAAGAACATCGCAAACAATAAAATCCATCCAATAACAGGTATGCAAAGAAGAAGTATTACAACAACAGTGGTTAAAAAACAGCCTTCTCCCAAACCTCTTTTTTTATCTTCCAACGCTAAACTGAAAGAAATATCAGAACTGCCACATTTAGAACAAGTATGTTTCTTTTCAGATTGTTCTAACGGTTCGGATACAATACCCTTTTTACTCATAGCTATTCTCCTTTTATAATTTACTGTATCATAATTTTATTGTATTACTTGTAGGTACTTTTTTATTCGCTAGATTATTATACCCCCGATTTAATGCAATAGTCAACGATTTTTATGATAAACTATCCCTAAAGGTAGATAATAACATTGATTTCTATTTCAGAAAATGTGTTATCATAAAAAGAAATGTCGCTCCTAAACCTTTATCAAAATAAAACAAAAAAAGAAGCCTAATAGAGCATTAACACTCTATCAGGCTTCTTTAGTTGCGAGTTTTCAAAAACGGAACCAGTTCCGTTTTTTACTATGGTTGTTTTATGGTCTTGTTTTGCTTCGTCCTATACTGTTTATTGTGTTCTCTAGTGCAGTATAGTCTTTAGCTTGAACCCTTATAATATAGTCAGAGTTTTCCTTAATAAAACTCAAGCCGTCCCTTGTGTTATTAGGTAACTTAGAGAACACAAGCTCATTGACAGCAATATACTTAAAGTCTAGCTTCTGAACTATGTTGTTATATCCATTCATTACATAGTCAATAACAAAAGCCTTATCCACATCTACTTGAACCTGTTCAGCACATTCGCTCACTGTTTCACGCTTCAGAACAGGAATGTATTTAACCAGCTCAGGGTTCTGTTGAATTAGCTCTACAAATAAATCTATTAGCATATCTATATTGCGTTCTATATATTTAGGATAACCCCTTGAGATAAGAGATAAGTTGTTATCAAAATTAGGTGCTAAGCCTATGATTTTCCCATTATCTACACCACGAATAAAACCATAGTTATATGTGTGACGGTCAGGGTTAGCAATTACTGTATCAAGGAATATCATTCTCACATAGTCCTCTACTGCTTCAGGACAAAGCCTTTTAATGACATCAAGATTATAACTATAATCTTCTTCATCATCTACATAGCTGTGCATTGGCTCAAAGATAACACTTGCATTATTGGTAAAATCCTTTGTCACAACACAGCCATCACTAGCTTTGTATTCAGCCATATTCATATTTAATCTTTTTCCTAAAACATAAGCGAACAGCTCTGAGAACATCTCATTATCATTTGAGGTTTTATACATAAACCATTGATTATCAATTAATCTCCAGCACTTTTCATAGCTACCTATATTAGTAAGCTCAGGTGTTCTTTTGCTATCACTAAAAGCCACTTTATTGAAACTGTCATAACTACCTGTTAGAGCAAGCTCTGCAAAATAGTCATCGTTAAATCTTATATCGTCATAGGTTTGTGTGCTGTTTCTATCCTTTACCCAGTAGGTATCGGTTATAGTTGCAGCATTTACGCTTATTACTGTACTTACATCATCTTTCTGAGCAAGCCTTAATGCCTTTTTAAGCAACCTCGAGTTTGGTCTATGTGAGTCAATAGCTCGTTCAGATAACCACCCCTCTACATCGTGAGTTCTTACAAGGTAATGTGGTGCTAAATCAGCATTTAATATTGTCAGATTATCATTTTCGTAAACAGCAACTACCTTATTCTTGTTCATAATCATCAAGTCCATTTAATCACCTCTTTATCTACACTCAATAATAAAAAACGGAAGCAGTTCCGTTTTTAGAATAGGTCTACTCCATATTCTTCTTTTATCTTCTGATACATCTCATCTTTTTCAGCAGATGTATTTCTCAAGCCTGTTCTATTAAAAAAATATGCTACTGGAGGAACACCAACTTTTCTTGATAGATACTGTATTCTTCGATTAGTTTTTGTATTCTTGCTCAAATCAATAGTTCCATCAAACGCAATCTTGTTATTTTCATCATCATAGTATGTAGTAATATTGCAGTAACAACTCTTTGTTCCTGTTCTTATTTCTTGTACCTCTGATACAGTTTCAATCACTTTTTTCTCTAAAGTAATTGGGTTTCTTATTTCTGCTGCTTGTTCATTAGCGTTAGCGTACTCCTGTATTTCTTCGTTAGGCACTGCTTCTACAACAGTTTCAAAATCTATTAAACCTAAACCTCCTGTATCCAATGCAGAAAAAGAAATTCCTTTTTCGTCAGTATCTTCATCAATACTCAACTCACAATAGGAATATCCTTCCTCTTTTAGTTCAAACAAAGCTCTTATCAATTCATCTACACTATAAGCCATAGTAATAACCCTTTCCTTTCTGTTTTTCACTGCTTTAAAGATTTATGTATTAAGTCAGTGTATAAATTAATTTTATGATATATCTTTGTTCTAGTCAATCACTCTTTAACCAATTTGTAAAAAGTAGTCCTCTTAACACCTGTCAATCGCATTGCTTCGGTTGCAGTTATTTCATTGTTTTGCCATCGCTGATAAACTTCGTTCCAGTTATCAGGCTTTTCTACAACTGGTCTGCCAAAGGCTACACCGTTACTTTTAGCAGCAACAATACCCTCGGCTTGTCTTTTCTTAATTGCCTTGCGTTCATTTTCAGCAAAACTACCGAGAACCTCAATCAGAATGTTCTCAACCATTTCAAACACCCATTCTTGTCCTGATGGTGGCTCAAGCATTGTTGTTGGAATATCTAAAACCTTAACTCTGATTTTGTTTTTTCTGAAATATTCCATCTCGGATTTAATATCCTGTTTGTTTCTGCTTAATCTATCAAGCGAAGATACAACAAGAGTATCACCCGGACGGAGCATATTGTGCTTCAGAGCCATATAGCCAGTGCGTTCCAAGTCCTTGCCACTCTCTTTGTCAGTGATAATATCTCGTTCATCTGCACCCATTTGCTGAAAGGCTATAATCTGTCTGTCAAGGTTCTGTTCTTTAGTGCTAACTCTTGCGTAGTAGAATGTTCTGCTGTTCTCCATAAATTCAACTCCTTTGAAAAAACGGAACTGATTCCGTTTTGTTCATTAATGTGGTAACACTTTGCGAATGTTCGTAATATATTATACACCACTTTTTTGAATAAGAAAATAGGGTGTTTTTTGAGTGTTCAACAACCTGTACTTTTCTGAATAAATAAAGGTGCTTTTATAAAAAATTTAAAGTATTCACATAATCAGACTAAGAATATTACTTTAAGCTATTGTAAAAAAATTCCAGTTATGCTATATTGATTTTGTTATTGTTTAATGCGTTCAGGATATTCTTAACGAATGTCCGTAATCTCCACATTTGCACGGTGTGGAGATTATTTTTTTCTCCAAAATCATATCGAATGTAATTGTCATTAAAATTCACCCTTTAACATTTCTGTGTACAGCATACTCTTTAAGTATCCAGTGATATTGTGTATGGTGTACTCGTCTTTTATGTCCTTAAACTTCTCAATTACGGTGTATAGTAAATCTCGCAGTGATAGTCCGTAGGTGTCATCTCTAGTTGATAGTTTAATCAGATTATGTATATCGTTTTCGCTTATTTTTTCTTCTCTGTGGGTAAAAGGTTTTGTAACAAGGCTTATTAATGCTGTTACTGCTGTATTATAAATAGCCTTAAATGATTTATCTGCGAAAGAGTCCATCATATCATCGTAGTAACAAAGCTCTTTAATTCTTACTGCTAATTTATCTGATTTACTTCTTTTTCTGATACTTACCTTACTCTTACTAGATGAGATATGATAGTTATTTAGAGATATATTATTTTTGTTATATACTTTGTTATTGTTATTATTGTCGCAATTTTGAATGTCGCATTTTTGTGTACTCGGTATACGCTTTTTCTTCTTTTTGGTGTCTTTATTTTGTGAACACGCAAAATCGGTGATAACATACTCGTTCTGCTCAAACTTGCCCTCTGATTTTCTTTGCTTTATTGTTAGATAATTGTTATCGACAAGCTGGTGCAGAGCGTTGTAGTAAGCTGTGTTGCTTATACCTAGTTGTTTTTGTATTGCCTTTTTAGTTGGGAACGCTCCTGTTCCGTTACCAGCAAGAGAATAAAAGTATGCCATCAGTCCTTTAGCCTTTACACTTAGGTCAGGGTTAGTCATAACTGACTTAGGAATTATTCCATAGCCCAGTGATTTTATTCCGTTTTCTGTTGCTAATGATGATGGGTTATCATTAATAACATACTGATTTCTATTAAGAAAGTTTTTGCGTTTCTTTATAGTAATGTAGTCCAGTTCTACAAGCTGATTAAAATGCTCATAGTAAGTGTTTTTAGAGAGTTTTAATTCACTTAGTATTCTAGCTCGGCTAGGGAAAACAATGCCCTTAGAGCCTGTGTATGAGCATAAATAGGCATAGATTGCCTTAGCTGTTAGTGATAGTCTTTCATCTGTCATTACTGCCTTGTAAACTATTCCATAGCCATTCTTTAATATTTCATTATTCTTACTATACATAACAAAAAATCCTTTCTAAATAACAAAAACGGTTATGCTTGATTTTGCATAACCGTTTTTACAGTGTTCTTAATTCAGTTTTCATTTAATGCTGCTTTCTTTTGTTCTCTTTTCTTAGCTCTACAAACCTTAGTTTTGGCGAGCAATACATTTAATGGAGCTTCGTAATATACGCTCATAGCTTCTAATGTGCGACGGCAAGGTATGTGCTTACCGTCCTCAAGCCTTTTTAATGCTGCACGATTTATATTTATTTTTTTGGCTGCTTTATATTGTGTAACACCTTTTTTAAGTCTTAGGCTAAGTATATATTCAGATATTGTTTCTTCTGTATCAACCTCTACTACTATATTTTGTCTTGTATCCATAGGTTTGCTCCTTTGTTGTTTTTTGCAGTTGTGGCAGATAATATTCAATTAAATCATCATTAAAATCCTTATGCTTAGGACATATATTTTTCACCGTATATCCTTTTTTGGCATAATTCTCACAACATTGCTTTGCAAATTCCTGACCGTGGTTCGGTGCTGGTGTACCGTCTTTGTTTACTGCGTTATGGTCATTGTCAAAGCAAAAGTTTAATGTAGTAACTTGTGGGTGGTCTTTCAAATACTGGTCTAGTGCTATGCTGTTTAGTCCACCGAGTGCAAGTCTATTTGTTTTTTTATATGCTGTATCACTCTTAAAAGCTAGGTTTGCAATAGTAGCGTGGCTCATAGCGTCTATGGCTGATTCAAATACATATAACTCCTTGCCATCAGTGCTATATGTCATATTAAAGGAATACCTTTTGTCGCTTCCACTGCAATCTCCTCTATATTGTTTATCAGTGAGTGTACCTCTTATTGTCGCATAAGCTGGTACAGTACCTTTGTACCCAACAAATACGCAGTTACCTCTTGTGTCTTGATATAGAGATTTATTTTTCATACATTCATTAATTATACTTTTATCAATTCTTCTGCTGTAATGCAGATATGCAAATACTCTTGAAAATTTTTCTTTGGTTGCTTCAGGTAATTCAAGCACTTTTACTTCTTCTTTTTTCTTAATGGGTTCTGTGTATGAATAAGACTGTTCGGAGTTAGATATTAATGTGTTCAGAGCTTCAGGAAAGCTCTTGTGTTCTACTGACATAACAAACTGAAGAACATCACTACCCTTTTGTCCTCTTGAGTTCCACGCCCATCCACGCTGGTCTGCATATATAATCAAACTATCGTGTTGTTCACAAGTGTAATAATTATTTCTAAATTTAAAGGTAAAACCATAGTTACGCTGTAGGTAGTCAACGGTTGACATTTGGCTTGCTTTTCTCTTTTCGTCGTTACTATAACTGACTGAATTGTTTTTATTTACTTTCATATCTTTTTTCACCCTTTCCAATATTCCTCATTTTCTTTATCAAGGTGCTTTATTTCTTTTAGTCTTTTTCTTCTTATAATTTTGTTTATAATCCACATCACTATAAAAGCCAGTGTTGCTATAACATTTGATATAGCTGTTATAATCGCTATTAATACACCTACTATAACAAAAAGAAAAACCGTTCTGCGTTTATCGCATAACGGTTTTCTCTTTATATTCTTGTTATTCTCTGAGTAATTCATAACACGCAAACTTACTTCTTTGTTGAGCGTTAGAATATCCCACAGAAAATAAAAAATGATTATAGTTACGATAAAAAATATATTCATTCGCTTATCTCTTTTATAATAGAAGATGTGATTAAGTTTTCTAGCAACAAATTATAATCAAGTTTTACACCTCGTTTTTTGTAAAACTCTATTAGCGTTGTTAGTTTAAATATTGAAGGTGTTGATGTACCAACCTCCCAATAAGTATATGTTGAACGGTCGATGTGTAACTCACTAGCCACTTGTTGTTGAGTAAGCTCAAAGCACTCTCTAAGGAATTTTAGATTTTTACACAAAATATCTTGGACTTCTATTTTATCGGTTTTATTCATATTTCATTCTCCTTTATTTCACTGTAACAAGTACCTGTCTAGTAGCACCATTACTCTTAGCTGTGCCGGTAACTATCGTTGAGCCTTTAGCCTTTGCTTTTATAGTAACTTTTGTTGTGTCTGATGTTACAAACTCGGCTACAGCACTGTTTGTTAATGTCCACTTACAGCCTGATGATGCAGCCAAACCTGTGACATATATATCAAATGTTTCTCCAACTGATACCGTGTATGTATCCTGGTCAAAGTGTATCAAGCCATCATCAACTATAGGGTCAGGCTGTTGCACAGGTTGTTGTACTGGCTGTTGTACTGGCTGTTGTACCTGTGGAACAGATTGCTGTGGTTGCTGTACTGGCTGTTGTACTTGTGGAACATACTGCTGTTGTGGTTGCTGTTGCACTGGTTGTTGCACCTGTTCTGATTGCTGTGGAGCTTGTTGTACTGGCTGTTGTACCTGTGCTTGAGATGTATTAGAACTGTTGTCTTGCTCGTTCTTTTCTTTGTTCTCGTTCTTATCCTTATCATCTTTAGCAGGTTTTTCAGTAGCTTGTTCTTTCTTTTCTGTTGGTGGTTCTGTTTCTTCCTCTGTTGGGAACTCGTATTTATTGTCCATCACAAGATAGTCTGTTACATATTCCGTAGCAACTTCTAAAGAAGGTTCTGTTGCACTATTATTGGCACTTGTATCTGTTTGTTTGGTTTTCATTATAACAACAAACAAAATAGTCGCAATCATAATTATAGCTAAAAATATAAATATAGGTTTATTGTTTACAACAACCTTCTTTCGTGTTTTTACAATAGCAGACTTTGATTTATGAGTATCTTTATTAAATCTTTCACACTCCTCCTTTGATGAAAGAGGAGTGTTTAAAAGATTAAGAAACTCTATGTCTGTTACCACTCTAGCAACTACATCATATATGTCATTCTCTATAAGTGCAGTTATAAGCTCATCGTTAGGCTTACCAAGATTGACTATTATTCGTGTGGATGGAAATTCATTTTGCAAGGCTAGAATTAAATCTAATTCAGAGGTATCTGTCTTAAAATCTATACCTTGAGCCCATATAATGCAGTGAGGTCTATATGTAGTTTTAACCAGCTCAACTATATTATCATCAACCTGAGTAACCGTACCGATAACACGCTTGTTTCTAGCTCTGCTACACATTACTTCAAGATTTTTCTGCATTTCTTTACCACAGATTAGTAATACATTCATAGTTTAATCATCCTTATGCTGAGTTTCTTTGTTTCTCGTCAAATTTTGTTGAAAATAGTTTGTATTTAAGAGTATCTTTAGGAACTAAGTTCTTAAACGGAATAATCTTCTTACCACAGATAATAAGTCCAGTACCTACTTTACCAGTTTTCAGGTATGCCATTTGTGACTCTGATAATTCAAATAAATCAACTAGCTTTTGGAGGTCTTTCGGCTTTTGTTGCAACAGAACAAGAAATTCAGCGTTTTGAAGCATAGCTGTTGCTTCTTTACTCTCCAATACCTCGGTGATATTCTGAGTAGCAGCAGTAGCTACACCACCAAGCTTACGAATACGCTGATAAACCTTTTTGAAGAACAATCCGGCAGATGTATCTTTACCAGTAAACATAACAGAAAACTCATCACACCATAACCAAGTGCGTATGCCTTTACGCTTGTTTTCTATAACTCTCTGCCATATCATTTCAAGCACTACCTGTAAACCTACAGTTCTTAAATGTTCACCCATACTAAATAGGTCAAAGATAAGGAATCTCTTTGAAACCTCTATATTTGTATGGTGTGCAAACATATCAAATGTACCTCTTGTATATAGCTCAATGCTAAGTGCAAGGTCTGCTGCTGTTTGTTCAGGCTGTTGCTTTAGCGTGTCATAAAATTTAGGTAGTGTCGGAAGATATTTCTTGTCACCATTATGCTCTTGAAACTCTCTGTAAACGAGCTTAACTACTCTATCTATAATTGACATTTCATCTACACTTAAATTCATACCTTTAGCACCAGCACAGAAGCTCATGATAAAGTCTGTTTTCATAGCAATAGCATTGCCATCATCGGTAGAATACTCAAGATTTGTATCGAAAATGTTAAGATGTGTTTGACTTGATGGTGACAGAATGATTCTCTCACCGTCGATATACTCAAGGAGTGGTAAATATTCATTATCAGGGTCAATTATAATAAACTCATCATTAGGGTTTTTCATCATTGCTGACAGAATTTCATCTTTCAAAGTCATTGATTTACCAGCACCTGATGTACCTACTATATATCCGTTAGCATTCAATTCCTGTGTTCGGTCGAGTAATATTCGATTACCTGTTTGTGTATTAGCACCGTAGTCTAGTCCGTTTACATCAAAATACGCAACGAATGAAAATGGAATAAAATTAGCTATTGCGTTAGTGATAAAGGTTTTACACACATTTATTTCTTCGTTTGCAAGCTCATTAATCGCTAGTGGTAATACAGAATTTAGTCCTCGTTCTTGCTGTCCTACAAGGTTATCTATAATTACTTGATGATTTCTACCCTTTGACCTTATGTAAGAAGATAGTTCATCAAGCTTAGCTTCACTGTCTGCTGTAAGGTAGATAAGGAAACAACATTCAAATAATTCGCAGTCTGCTTCTCCTAATACCTCCTGAAGATTAAGCAACTCTTTCTCTCTGCTTTGTAATGAATACGGAATAAACTGTCCACCAAACTTACTATTGGTTTCTCGTCTTTTTTCGATAGTACCCTCAAGGTGGTTTATTTCCTTTTTAAGAATATCCATTGCTTCAGACTTATCTATTCTTTGAATATGCTTAGAAATTTTAACGCTGTAATTGTTATCCATTAAGTCATATAGAAACTCATCATCACAGCTAGTTGAAAAGCGTTTAGCAAACATAACTCTTGCAAAGGTATCTCCCATCTGAACATATTTACCTGTTCTGTTATATTTTGATTTAAAATCAAAATGTACAGGTGCAATATAGTCCTTTAAGTTTACATCTGCTTGATAAAGATTATCAGGCAACATAAAATCCTCTGTAGGGTTATATATATTATGGATAAGCTTCATATACTCAACAGCAGTTAAGCGTGTTATGTTTATTCCAAGCTGAAGCAAGCGTGTTGCTATTTCTTTTTCATACTTGAATATCTGTGATGGATTGTCCAGCTTATGCTTTGTTGTGTATGATATAGCACCATAGATTACCTTTTCGCAGTTTTCGTCTGACTCACTAAGCTTACGGCTCTGAATATCAATATGGTCATCTATAAGCTCGTCCTTAATATAACCGTTTTTCCTTACTGTCTTGCTAGGCATTAAAGCCTGTTGCAGAAGATTTCTGTCAAATCTTCCATTATCAATTAATTCCTGGTATCTTATTTCTGCTGGCATTGAGTTTAGAAACTTCTGATAATTGTCATAGAAGATTTCCTTATCATCCTCTTTCATCATCTTGTAATCTACATTTTCCATTCGGAATGCAATAGAAAATGTGTTACCTGTTCTGATAACACCATTCTCATAGATTTCATCAAAAAGGATTGTCTGCTGTGAGGTTTTCTTTATTTTCTTGCTTTGACTTTCAAGTAAATCTTCATCTTCCTGTTTAGGGTCTGTAATAACTATATTGCTATTATTTTTTTGTTTTTTCTTCATTGGTGTTCAAACCTCCTTTTACATAATAACGAACATCTTCAATAGTAAAGAATGCTTCCATCAGCATAAGAAATGCTGACCTACCATTAATTCTTATAATAAAAATACTTGCCCCTAATAGTAATTCTAAAAATACAATGTAACCGAATAAGGTCATATTCCATCCAAGAGTAAACGCAAGAGCCAACGTTCCACCTGATATTACACAGGTTAAAGCCATTCCTATTAATTGCTTTTTACCTAAACCGAATAGCACAGAATCTCTTTTGATTACATCTTTAGTTAGCTTTACTTTTCTCATTTATAACACCTCAATTTTATTAAGATAACAAACTTCTTAGTTCGTTAGATGGTCTAGCGATAAGGTCACTTGCAGCACATAGTACAACAGCAACTAATACCAAATCCCATACATAAATCCAAACATTTCCTATATTTATCGTAGTTGCACTGGTTGTAATATCAGAAATTACGTTAGTTGTAAGTGTATAGGTAATGCCCATCCAAATTATTTGTGCTACCACAGAAAGAAAAGATGATATAAATTTTCTAAAATAGCTTGAGGTTGCAGAGCTTGCGAGTGTTGCAAAGAATATAGGGGACACGCACAATAAACAAGCAATTTCAAAGTTGCGTACAATTAGTTTAATATACATTCTACATATACATACCATAATAACTATTGATATAACAGCAAGAGGTAATACAGCGATAATTAAACCGAGTAAATCAGATAGCCAAGTTAGTATGCTAGATACTACTCCACCACCAGACGGTGATGTAACAGGCTGTAATAAATCAATAGCCGGAGCTACACCCATTATCTGTGAAGCAAGACTTCGTATTATGTTATATATACCTCTACATATCTCTACAGATACATCTACCCATATTTTAGCAAGCAATAGCTGTCCTAGTACCTTAAACCATCCTCGTTCTGTACTCAACTCAAATGCAACTGCTTCGTTTGTAAATCCTATACCAAAGCATATAACAGCTACACCATAGCCAAAAGCCTTAGTGACAACAACTGCACTATCGACAAAGGTGTCAAAGGAAGTTCCTATATCGTGACCACTAAAGCTAATGCTAGTACCACCAGTAGGACTTGCAGCACCCATTATATTAGTACCTAAATCTTGCCACATCAGATTTAAGCCATCACCAATTACATTGATAGCGTCTACAAATATACTATCACTATTACTAACTGTATCAGACATAGTATTACTTGAAGCAAGCAATCCGTTATAAAGGTCATCCATACTTGCAACGCTGTCACGATGTTCCTGAATTTTGTTAGCAGCATTTTGCCACTTTGCTTCTGTTCTCTCTAGTGTATCTGTGTTTATGCCTATCAATGCATTAGCAGCATTATCTAAGACCATTTGTATTGAGGTATGATATGTATTTAACAGCTCAAGACAATAATTAGCGTCATCATCACTCATTTTACTGATATTGGCACACACCAAATCTAAATTTCTGTCATACTTGTTTTTTAGCATAATCATCTCACTATATAGACTTGATTGATAAATGGTAATACCTGTTCCTGATAGAGAAAAATTTGTCCATCGTGGTAAAGGTAAATCAGCAGGAGATATATGAGCCGAAACACAATATGTGCTAAACGGATTGTGAAGTTGGTAACTAACTGGATTTACTGTAACAGTAGCAGAAACTGGAATACAACTGAGTGAAACTGCAATAATCGTTGCTAATAAGACACAAAAAATCTTTGTAAGTTTGCGTTTCATTTTGATTTACTCACCTCCAATAAAAACCAAAGAACAGCAATCTGCTGTCCTTTGGCTTAGTTTATTAATTAAAATGCTACACCCTTAATAACCTCTAATGCTCCTATACACGCTACACCTACCACACACGACATAATACCACTGTTTTTTAATCTATCATCTTGATTAGAAGCTCCCTGTGCAATATGAAGTACACCAGGAACAAGAGTACAAGCTCCGATAGCAACACGAACTATCCAAAATATAACATCGACTACTGTATTCATAGAAGATACATCAACACCAGTTGGTGGTGCTGCTAATGCACTAACGGTTGATGAAGCTAATAGTATAGCAACTAATGATGATGTGATTACTGCCTTGCGATATGTAGCAAGCTTGTTTGTTTTGATTGTCTTAATTGTTTTTACATTGTTTTTCATAAAATGTTCCTCTACTTTCTTTTTTGTAATGTTTGTATATAAAAAAACAGACATCAATTAATGACGGCTGTTTGAATGGGTGTTATTATTCCCTTGAGATAACTTTTGCTGTAATTTTTGAAAAGCTACCTTTGATACCTCAACAATAATTCCTACTGTATTCGGTGACTTAGCTAATGAAGCCACTGTATTAACAACTTCATTTATATTGTTTGAAGTAACTGCTTTTACACTGAAATTTTTAGTAGGCTGTTGTGAAAGATATTTTAATGTTTTCTCTG
>JAXJTR010000003.1:0-2325 GCA_036309465.1 Acutalibacteraceae bacterium | reverse complement strand
GGATAGTAACTCACCACAAGCTATATTTAATATGGGTGTTGCATATATCAGATTTTTTGTCAGTTACCCTGAATACTATTCGTTTATATTTAATCAATCCTGTTTAAATATAGATTTAACCGATAATTTAAATTCAAATGAGTTTGAGCCTTTTCGATACTATAAAGAAAAAGCATATCAGATATATAAAAATATAGGAATGAGCGACGAGAGAATTAAGTATGGTGTTATTGCAATGTGGGCTAAGGTGCACGGTATAGCATCTATCGCTTCAATGAAAGGCATTAATAAGGATTTTGAATGGGAAGATGTTTTAGATAAAATATTAGTCGAGTAGGGGAATTTATAATGAAAAGAAAGCGAGTGCATAAAATGATAATAGGTCTTACGGTATTGATTGTATTATTGTTACTATTTGTTGTAATTGTTTTTCCACCAAGTAAAGGAGAGATTCCTTGCTTTTATGATGATAACGGAAAAATTTTAGAAAACAGTGTAACTGAGAAATGTTACTTAGATGTTGACGGCGATGAGCTGGGTATGATTATTATGGCGAAGAATATCAATAACCCTGTTTTGTTGGTTTGTGGAGGTGGACCAGGAATTCCAGAGTATTTACTTGAGGATATGTATCCATCAAAACTAGCAGATAAATTTGTAGTTTGCTATTTGGAATACAGGGGTACAGGCTTGTCATATAATTCTGGAATCAAAGCAGAGGAGATGACAACCGAAAGGTATGTGTCAGATGTCATAGCAGTTACAGACTACTTATCAGAAAGATTTGAAAAAGAAAAAATATATATTATGGGTCATTCCTTTGGCAGCTATATCGCTCTTAAAACAATACAGCTATACCCGGATTATTATTGCTCATACATAGCAATGGCTCAGGTATGTAATCAGAGAGAATCTGAGTATAGAGCCTATGATTATATGAAAGCTCAATATGAGCAAGCTGGCAACAGAAAGATGGTTGAAAAATTCAACAACTGCCCGATAAGAGAATCTGATGAAATGTATGAAAAATATTTCTCATCTTCTCTTCGTGATACAGCTATGCACGGGCTGGGAGTTGGCACAACAAGAGATATGGAGTCTGTAATCAAGGGGATTTTCTTCCCAAGCTTAAGGTGCAAAGCCTATACATGGCAAGAGCGAATAAACATATGGAAAGGCAAGGCGTTTTCAATGCAATTCCCTGTAGTACAGGACTCGATTAATTTTAATGCCTTTAATGAGGTATCGAATGTGCAGATTCCTATTTACTTTATAGCAGGAAAGTATGACTATACCTGTTGCTATGATTTGCAATATGAGTATTACGAATATATCAATGCTCCTGAAAAAGAATTTTATACCTTTGAAAATTCAGCACACAGCCCAATATTTGAAGAGCCTGACACATCTCTTGTTATCATTGATAAAATTTTACAGGATGATACAAAACCATAAATAAAATCTTTGGTATTGAATTAAAACAGAATAACACCTTTGGTAAACATCTATCGTTTGAACTGCTCTAAATTGATAGGTGTTTATTTTTGGTTTGTGGTGAGTTGTTGAGATTTAAAATTTGATGTGATATAATCATCTCGATAAACTGGAATTAGATGAGGTGACTTGAATGAATGAAGAATGCTTAATTTGCAAAGCTCCATTGGAGTACATAGACTCTGCTGAAATAATGGAATGTGAACTTTGCCGTAGAAAACAAAGCAGTAAAACAAGGTGTGTAAACAAACATTTTGTTTGTGATGAATGTCATACAAGTGGAATGGATAAAATCCTTCCAATATGCTTTAACAGTAAATCTGAAAATCCGATTGAGATTTTGGAAGAAACGATGTGTATACCCTCTTGTCATATGCATGGTCCAGAACATCACACAATGGTTGGTTCTGCACTTTTAACTGCCTATAAAAATGCTGGTGGAGATATAGACTTAAAAACTGCCCTTTACGAAATGCAAAAAAGAGGAAAGCAGGTTCCTGGAGGTGCTTGTGGATTTTGGGGTGCCTGTGGAGCAGGAATCAGTACAGGAATGTATCTTTCTATTGCGTTAAAATCTACACCATTGGCAAAAGAGGCATGGGGGCTTTCTAATCAAATGACAGCAAAAGCATTAGATTCAATAGGTAAAAATGGAGGTCCTCGTTGCTGTAAACGAGATTCATATCTTGCTATCATAGAAGCAGTTAATTTTACAAATGAAAAATTAGGTATTAAAATGGAACTGAATGAAATAATCTGTTCTCGTTCTCATCTCAACAATCAGTGCTTACAAAAAGAATGTCCGTTTTACAAAAAGGCAAAGAAAAAAGT
>JAXJTR010000002.1:0-11331 GCA_036309465.1 Acutalibacteraceae bacterium | reverse complement strand
GGGGCTTTCTATGGGTGCTTGAATTGATGATTACCTTTGCCATGTTGTATATAAAGAATTTTTTATTATTTTACTTATCGCAATAGTGAAGCTTAAACCCATTTGATATAACTATTGTCAGTTATTATATAACAGATGTATAATTGTATAAAAAGATACTTGTAAAGGGTTGGTAAAAAATGAGTAAATACAATATGACGGATAAGTATGATGAAAATATTAAGTATTTATTAAAGGATTTATCAAATGAAATATTAAAAGAATATCATGTAGCTGATGTTGTTATTGAACGAATGAAAAAGGAGGTAAAAGAATTTATACATACTAAAATTTTTTCCTGCTCATAATGTCGTCTTTTTTCTTTTAATTAAGCTATACTGCATTCATATGGTTTGTGCCTTGTGAATGCAGTTTTTTATGTTTATTTTATCTTAAAAGATTAAGTTATAATTATAACACATGTTTTATTAGTAGTCTTCAGTTGCATATTATATGAATGAATACCTGTATTATTAATTTTAAAGGAGGATTACTATGATAATTACAGAAAACTGTTTCAAGT
The DNA here is from genome assembly GCA_036309465.1 of Acutalibacteraceae bacterium. Taxonomy (GTDB): domain Bacteria; phylum Bacillota; class Clostridia; order Oscillospirales; family Acutalibacteraceae; genus CAG-964. The sequence goes on along the minus strand of JAXJTR010000002.1, from coordinate 10,769 downwards.
CTGATGACGCTATAAAAATCAAAGAACGCTTAACTGAATTGTTCAGCAGAATTATCAATAATAAATCTTAACTGTACTGATGTAGCAACGCATTGATTTGCGTTGCTACGAAACAAAAGAAAAGAGGTTACTTCTATGAAGGTAGCTGTTTATGTAAGACTCTCCCGAGAAGATCGTGAAAAAGTTGGAGCTGAATCTGAGAGTGTTATAAACCAGCAAATTATGCTATTGAGTTATTGTCATCAGCAAAATTGGGATGTTTATAAGGTGTACATAGATGAAGATTACTCCGGTTCGGACCGAGAGCGTCCAGCTTTTTGCGAAATGCTGAAGGAAGCTGAAAAAGGAAAGTTTGATATTATCTTAACTAAAACCCTTTCTCGATTTGCTAGAGATATGGAGTTGGTAGAGAGGTATGTTAATTATCTCTTGCCGACCTGGGGTGTGCGTTTTATAAGCTTGGTTGATAATGCTGATAGTGAAAATAAAGCCAATCGCAAAGCTCGTCAGATAGGCTCGTTGGTAGACCAGTGGTATCTGGAAGATGTCTCAGCTAACATAAAAAGTACATTGGCATCTAAACGCAAAGCAGGTCTTTGGGTGGGTGCTTTTGCTCCCTTTGGGTATGTAAAAGACCCTGAAAATAAAAATCATCTTGTCATTGACGAAGAAGCTGCTGCTATTGTAAGATACATATTTCAAAGTTACCTCGATGGATATGGTATAACAACGCTAGCTCGCAAGCTGAATCAGGAAGGTATTCCAAACCCTGCAAGCTATAAAAAGAGCAAAGGTCAATCCTTTCAAAATAAAAATAAAGATTGTTCAAAGTTATGGGGTCATTTTTCAGTAAGAAGAGTTCTGACAAATCAGGTTTATCTAGGGCATACAGTTCAGGGTATGGCTGAAAACATCTCATATAAATCAAATAAAAAAAGACAAAAGCCACAAGCTGAATGGGACGTTGTAAAGAACACCCATGAACCTATTATAGATGAGGAGATATTTAACAAGGTTCAGGAAATTATGTCTTCAAGGCGTCGTTCTGATAAAACAGGTTCTGCTTCTACTTTTGCTAACAAGGTTCATTGTATGAAATGTGGTGGTTCTATGCGTTCGCAAATTACAGGACACCAACGCTATTACACTTGTCACCAACATTACATAGCTCCCGAAGCTTGCGAAGGTACTTATGTTTCTGCTAAAACATTATCGAATATTGTTCTTAAAGAGTTGAAACAGCTGTACCAGATATACATCGATGAGGATGAGGTAGAAAAACATCTCATCATCTCAAAGGAGCAGGATAAAAAAATCAATATTCTTGAAAAACAAATCAGCAGTGTCCATAACGAAACCGAGAAAATAAAATTTCGCTTCAAAAGCTTGTATTACGATAAGGCAGATGGTTTGATTTCTGAAGATGATTTTCGTGTGTTAAGCTCTGCATGCAAGGAAGAACAAGCACGCCTTGAAAAGAGTATTCAAACCCTACAAGATAAACTGGATACAGCTATCTATAATAAGGAACATACAGATGGAGTGCGAGCCATTATCAGTAAGTTTAAGGATATCGAGACATTAGATAGATATACAGTTGAACTGCTCATTGATTATATTGAAGTAGGTGGCAATAAGCAAAACAGAATTATTAAAATTTATTGGAATTTTTAAAAAAGCAGGAAAAGGCTACGGACAGAAAAACAATTTATTTGTCTGTAGCCTTTTCCTTAGATAAAACAGTTTGTCAAGTGCGACGGTCCTCTTTATCTTTTCTTATGAAAAACATCTATTGAAATCTAATAATGTTCACTATATTTTTTAATAGAAACATTGTTGGTGTTGATATTATTTGCTATAATATTACTGTGTATTAATATATCAAACAATCTATAAGTAATTATATGAATGTTAATTGATAAGGATTTTAAGAAAAAAATTAGCGTAATAAAGCAATATTAGCAAATGTACTATTAGAGAAAATAACTCGTATTAAAAGAGCAATGATAGCTAGATTACCTGCATCCATTTCCAAAAAAGGAAATGCTTGATAAAATGAGATATCTTTGTAAAGGAAAGACAGAGCATATCGCTGATTTGTACAAGCAGTTCAATAAAGAAACTCTTTAACGAAATTTCTACTAGCAATGTAAAGTATCACGATGTTGATAGTTATCAAACCTTACTTACGATAATGAATAAGGTTTAGAATGAGAATGGCTAAACTTACAGCAAATGTTATTAATGAGTCCGTTAAATAGTACAGTGGTTTTGATATAATGATAAAGAACGTAGCCCAATATTATTATAACAACAATAACCAGAGGAAATATCATATTAGTACAGGAGGAGTAAGAAGATGAATATTTTTGATGAAGTGAATGATGATTTGTTTCGGCCATTAACTGGAATAAATAAAAGAAAATATGTTGATATTCTTGCTCTTGTATGGGACAAATGCAAGCGTATGCCGATGTATGCTATAGAGAAAAGTACCATTTTTGATATGGTAGAGGACTATTTTTATGGTTTGGACGAACAGCTTGAACTTGATATGGAAGAACAAGCAGAAATGGATGGTAATACAGCTGATGCACGCATTATAGCAGGTGGCTTTATAAGAAGACTTAAGGATACTGGCTGGATTATTGAAAAAGAAGGCGAATATGATGAGGAGTCTAGATTAGCTGTAAATTATAAGGTAGTTCCGTTATTGAAATCTTTTCAGGAAATCATCAGGCCAGCAATTATTACATATAAGGGCAAGTTATTTAAACTTTATTCTATGTTTGAACATATTTCAGAACACGGCAGTCCTTACGAAGGAGTATTAAAAGAAGCTTCAGAGGATTTTGATAATTTAAATCAGGCTCTAAGAATGCTCTCTGCGTCAATCGAAGATCATATTAATAATCTGACAAAGGGTAAAAAACCAGAGGAGATTTTAGAACTTTTTGAGAAATACGAAGAGAAGATAGTTATTGGTTCTTATCATAGATTTAAGACAAATGACAACCTTTTCTATTATAGAGCCAGCTTGTATGAAAGTTTGGATAAGTGTGAGGATGTTTTATTCGAGGAGCTTGTGACTGACTATATGGATGTTGAGCGAGTGGATAAATCGGAGGCAGACGCACGAATTAAACAGCTAATTACAAAGCTTCGTATGGATATCGAAGAGATGGAAGCAATTATGAGAACCATTGATGACAGGCATATAATATACAGAACCAGAGCAGTGCAGAGAGCACAGTTTTTATTACTATCAGATGGAAGCGTTAAGAGCAAAATTAATAATGTGTTACAGTATTATGCAAGTCAGATAAATACTAAAGAGGATTTGTATGAAGATGATGATACTGTTTGCTACGATGTTTTTCAGGTGTTTGGTCAGAATTATATTGATAGTTCATCGCTTGCTACACCTGTGAAAAAGAAGCGTTCATCACCTATTGAACTGATGGCTGTTGTAGATGAGTTAGATACAGAGCTTGTAGCAGAGAAGAATCGTAAGATGCTTGAGTATATCAAAAATGCGTTAACATCAGAAAATGTAAACAGATTTGCTAAGGATATATTACAAGAGAAAACAGCAGTTTCTATCAGCAGTGTTTTTGAAAATAATCCAGATATGTTGACAAAAATAATCGGCTTGTATACATATTCTCAAACCCCAGAGCGTGAGTATGATATAAAGGTTAAGGACACATTTGTGGAATGTAATAGAGTTCGCTTCAAAGAATTTATTGTTGAGAAAAAGAAGGGTTAAATATGGATATTGATATCAAAGAAGAAATTGCGAATTATTTGTTGAATAATTGCTTCCTTATAGGAAATGTGGATTCAACCAGAGATAAATATTATTATGTTATCAATCACGAAGAGAGCTTTAGACAGATATTCCAGCCTATTGGGTATGCATTGGTTATTCATAGAAATTTACGAGTGATTCAGCTTGTGAATAATCACGGCACTGGAAGACTTGCACTTAAAAAATATGAAAGTATTATGCTACTCATTTTTAGGCTGATGTATGTAGAGAAAAGAGAAAGCTTATCTACAAGCGAAGATAAGGTTGTAGTAACAGTTGAAGAAGTCAAAAATGAATATGAAAAACTGAATCTGCCAAGAAGGTTTGACAAGGGATTGTTAGAGGATTCACTAAAAAATATTAAAAGATATAATTTAGTGCAACCGTTGGATAAACTGCTTTTTATGGATGCGAAAATACAGATATATCCATCTGTAATGTTGGCAATGCCAGATAATACTATTTCTAAGGCTTATGAGCAAACCAGCAAGTTGCTTGCACAATATGTAAATTCAGATGAGGAGGACGAAAGCAATGATTAGAATGACCAGACTCCATCTGATAAATTGGCACAATTTTCAAGATAATATTATTGATTTAAAAAATATCACATACTTGCTTGGTGTAAATGCAGTTGGTAAAACAACTATTATGGATGCTATAAGGTATTGTCTTACTACAAATAAGGATTTTAATACTGCTGGCAACAAGAAAAGTGGTAGAACTTTACTGGGCTCTGTACATCAAAAGCAAAGAGCAGAGGACAGCTATTTGCGTCCAGGACATACAGTTTCTTATATTGGAATTGAGTTTTTAGATGAGAATATTAATAAAAATTTTGTTATTACAGTTCGAGTGGAATCTGAAACTCCAAAGCAGGATTTAAAGGGTGTATATCAGGATTGGTATGTTACAAAGCCTGGATATTCGTTAGAGGATATTCCTTTTTTTACAAAGGTGAAGAATGGAAAGAAACCTACATCAAGAGAAGCTTTTAAGCTTGAAAACAAAGGTATGGACAGAGCTTCTAATCAATCAGATGCCAGAAGAAGAATTTGCCGTGTGCTTGGCATTGGTGAGGCCGATTCTCCGATTGGTAAGAAATTTAATGAAGTATTTCATATGGGTACAAGCCTTGAGGAGATTAAAGACATTCGTGAATTTATCTATACATACATTCTGCCTGAACCAGATGTGGATATAGAGTTCTTGCAGAAGGATATGCGTGAGCTGGAGCGTTTGCAAGAGATTTTGCAGGAGGCACAGGATAGAGAAGTATTGCTTAAAGAAATCAATGAGAAAATCATAGAAACTAAGAAGCAACTCTCTAAAGTAAAGGTGAATGAGATTCTTGTGGCTTATGCTAATTATCAAGATAATATTGAAGAACAGTTTGAAAAGAGGCGTTTTATTTCCGATTCGATAGACCGTATAAATATTCTTTCAGAAACGCTTGAGGGGCTGTTAGAAAAGGAAAGAAAAGCAGATGACTTATTATATGAAGCCAAAAGAAATGCTGAAGATAATAAAGAAAATAAGGAAATGCTATCGTTAGAAAAGGAGAATATGTATAACGAGAATGAGCATAAAAAGCTTATTAATCAAGTGGCTGTGTTTGAAGAATTGTCAGCAAAGCTATCTTCACTTAAAAAGAGGTTAAACGCAAATGGTTTTTCTTGTGAGTGGGAGTTAGCTTTTGATAGAGAGAATATTTCTATAGATGAAAAAGTTGCTGAAATCAAAAAGGTATCAGAAATCCTTACAGGTTTAGAAGAATCAATAAAAAATCGTGATGCTGAAATTAGAAATAAACTTAATAATCTTACTAGTAAAGAGAGAGAACTTGAGAATAGAATAAAGAGTCTTGAAGCAGGTATAATGTGTTACCCAAAAGAGGCAACATTTGTCAGAGATAAGATTAATGAGGAATTAAAAGAACAGTGTAAAAAAGCAGAGGCAAAGCTTTTGTGTGAGCTGCTATATATGACAGATAAAAGCTGGCAGGATACAGTAGAAAGTTATTTGAATACGCAAAGATTTAATATTATTGTTGCTCCTGAAAATTATCTTATTGCAAAGAAGGTTTTTATTTCTTTGGGTGATAGGGTTAAAGGGATTGGTCTTATTGATACTCGCAAGATCGCAGATACTTTATATAATTCTGAAGGTGTATCATATCTTGGCGATAAGGTTGAGTCAGAGAATATCTACGCAAAGCGATATGCAAGATTTGTTATGAGAGATGTTGTATGTTGCGATAGTGCAGATACTCTTGAGCAATATGGTAAAAGTGTTACAAAGGAGCGTTTGCGATTCCAGAATTTCTGCTTGCAAAGAATGGGGCAGAAAGAGCATTTCATTGGTGTTGATGCTCTTGAAAAACAATTAACTACTGCTAAAAATAACCTTGTAGAAGTTCAAAGAGAGTTAGGAGAACTAAAAACTAATAAGAGAACTTTTGATTTGTTTTATCGTGATTACAATAGCTTTATAGCTGGTAATAACTTTGCTCTTTTGGAAATGTATTGCGATTCTAGCAGACAAGCTAAGGAACTGGTAGTTAAGATTGAAGAGATTAAAAATAAAATTGCTGAGTTCAAGAAAAATCCAATTCTACTTTTTGTATATAATCGTGTTAGCGAATGTGAAAAGAATTTAGAGTCAATTAGAGGAGAGATAACTGATACTAAGGCTGAAAAGCAGAATTTAGAAATAAGTATAAAAGAAGCCAAGCTAGGTGTTTCAAAACTTGAAGCAACTGTTATGACATTACAAACTGCTTATGAGGATATCCTAAGTGAATATCCAGAATATGCAAGTGAAGTAGAACAAAAGTATCAGGATGAGAGAAAAAGAAAGAAAGCTTCCTTAATTGCTTATCACTTTGGAAATCGTGCTACACTTGATAGAAATGCTTTGAATAATTATATTAATCAGCAGTTGATTCCATTGCAGAGAAAATATACGACTACATACACCTGCGATTATCCAGAAGGGATTAATGGTGCCACAAGATATCAGCAGGAATATCTGTCTCTTCAAAATATTGAATTAGAGCGTCATAAAGAAGCGTTGTTACAGGCACAGGTTCGTTGTAAGTATAGGTTCCGTAATGAAGTTCTGTTCAGACTGAAGAATGATATTGAGAATGCAAAAAAGCAGTTCAGACAGATTAACCGTGTAATGGAAAATCTGGAATATGGTGAAGAAAGCTATCGCTTTAGTATTGATAAAAGCAAGGATAAAGAGCTGGGGCTATTCTATGACATTATTATTGATAAGGATAATCAGCAAATTGAACAGGAATATACTCTTATGGCTTATCTAGCAGAGGTAAATAAATCAGAAATATTCGAAAGCCAAATTGAAGATTTTATGAGTAGAATTATGATGGATGTGCAGGAACACGCTAAAGAGAATTTGACAGGTAAGAGGTCTGACGCAAAGAGCATTGGAATGTATGTTGATTACAGAACATATTTAGATTATGACATTATTGTCAAAAACTCTGTTACAGGAATTGAAGTACCACTTTCAAAGGTTAGTGGCGAAGGCAGTGGAGGAGAGAATCAGGCACCATTCTATGTTGCTATATGTGCATCGTTATTGCAGATTTATGAGCAAAATCCTGATGGATGTATGAGACTTATCCTGTTGGATGAAGCCTTTAATAATATGACAAGTGACCGAATTGAACCAATGATGAATATGTTTAAGAAATTAAATATTCAGCTAATACTTATTGCTACAGCAGAGAAAGCAACAGCAATTATTCCGTATTGCGATATTACATATTCAATTGTTAAATCGGGTAATAGAAATGCCATAGGAATATTTGAAAATATATAAAGCTATCGGATAATGTATTTTGAAAGGATTGTATTGAATGGATTATTGTAAAGATATATTGGGTCGATTGTTAGATATCTATGAAAAAAAAGGAGCTTTTGATAAAGAGCCTTCCTCTTTGCGTGCTATTCAGCTTGAATTAAAGAAAGTATATCCTGCATATATAGATCGTTATAATTATGATACATATAAAGAAATCAATGTGGCAATAGAAAAGCTTTGTACTGATGGAGTTATACTTGCAGAACCAGATAACTCAGGTAAATATTCAAAGATTAAGCTTAATGCTTATTCAATCGAAGAATGTTATAAGAAACTAAAGAGAATGAGTATTCCAGAACAGTGTAACAAGGTGAAAAAAGTATTAGTCAGATATATGGATTCTGAGTTGCCATTGTTATGTATGGTAATAAAGAATTGGCTAGAGTTGCTACAAGAATATAAAAAGCTACCATATGATTTAAAATACAATAGCGAGCGTGTAGAGGATGTGCTTAATGCTATACAGATGATAATTAAGCTAGACAAAGAAACATATATACGCAATCTCTCAACTGCTTTATTTAAGGACTCAAAGAGGTTTCAAAAGGAATTCAAAGGTACAGTTGAGTCGATATTATTTGATTATACAGATGAGGTTGTTGAAAAAGATAATATATTAGGCTTTTATAATTTATATGAAAATCCTACCTATGTGCTGATAAAAGGAAATGCTTTAATCCAATTTGAGTCTTCTATGATTGATGTGGAAGAAATGCCCGATGGCATCGCTTTGTCAAATTCATCATTAGATAAAATAAAAAGCATAACGGTTAAGGATAGTAAAGTAATCACTGTTGAAAATCTTACTACATATCACGATTCTAATGAAAAGAATGCTGTACATATTTATCTTGGAGGATACCACAATCATTCAAAGCAGACACTTTTAGAAAAAATTTATGCTGATAACAAAAACTGCGATTACTTACATAAGGGTGATTTAGATGTTTACGGATTTTTGATACTGGAAAATCTTAAGGAGAAGACAGGTATTCCGTTTGCACCACTTATGATGGAAGTAGCAACTATTGAAAGATTTTACCATGCTGGAATCTATAAGGAGTTAACAGAAACTGATATAAAGATAATTAAAGAAAAGAAAAACACAAAGCTTATTGCATATGCGGATGTGCTTCAATTTATGATTGACAATAATTGCAAGGTGGAGCAGGAGTCGATAAAGGCAGTGGAGCTGAGAGAATAGAAAAATATTTTGGTCGAATGAGCCTTATGCTCACGATTTTGGATGATAAAATATCAAAGAAGGCGATACAAATGTTACAGATATTAATGTTAGCTTTTCAGATTTAGTTGTTTTTGTTGCTATATTAAAAGCCTCCTTGTAATGAGAATTATATCTCGTTACAAGGAGGATGAGTAGGCGTGCTTGAATTTAAGCTTACATAATATTTTACTGAAATATGTTATTAATTAATATAAATATCAAAATGTGTTTCACCAACAATTAACATACAACCTGGTTGGCATTGAGTATAATTGTATTCTGCAATGTATTCTAATAGTGCTTTGTCTTCAGAACTTTGATGAGTATTATCTGTTGGGTGCGAATGCCATTCGCCAATATAAGTTATGTTGCCGACAGTAATTTCTTCAATCTTTTCTATCTGTTTTAACAAGCCCTTGCTGCCTCGAATAAACGCACATGGGAACTCTTGACTATCATTAGGAGCATTAATTGTATCGACTATATAACAGATTTTCTGTTCGAAATCAAATGAGCCGAGTAGTATTCCTCCAGTTTCATTTGGTAATTTGCTTTTTCGTATAGAAAAAAGTTTACTTTCTAAAGATGAAGAAATTTTTATATTCCAATCATTTTGAATATAATCAACGAATAAGATTCCTGGTTCATTAAACGATTTAATTGATAATCCATCAAAAGTCCATATAGAAATCATAGAATCGCTATGCTGATTAATATTTTTTAAAAATTTACTAGCTATACCTGAAAAAATTGCAACATTATCTTGTGAATACTTGAGGCTTGAGTTCCTGCAACTGGATGAGTAAATAACTTTTTGATTGCTTTTTAGGTGGTCGTATAAAGTCTCGTTATTGATAATAATAGAGTAATATTGCATTTCTAACATATCTAGTTTTACTTTTCTTTCGGTGTCTTCTAATAACATTATTAGTGCTGTTCCAGAAGGATTCATGAAGAAACTTATGCATCTAGTATTATTAGCTAAATTATGACAAAGATAACGCTCTACAGCTACGCTTGCAGAACAATCAACCACTAAACTAGAATTTTTTATTTCATTTATAAAATCATTTGAATAGTCAGAGTTGAAAATGTCTTCTGGTATAGCTTTTTCAACGCAGTATTCAGCTGTGGCATCAAAAATACTTTCGGAGTATTCCTTCATTAATATTGCTTTGTTTTTTCCTAATCCACTTTCTGTTAAGCAGTGTCTAGCTAAGTTATGTGGAAATAATACATCAGGATCTATATATATCCATTTTCCGTATCCTGCTCTAATACAATTATTAGCGATTTGTGAGCCTAAGGAACCTAATCCGATTTGAACAATTTTTTTGTTACAAAATTGTTTGTCTAATCCATTATACAGATTAGCATAATTAGGATTTAAGTAAAAAATGAAGTCAAATGGACTTAACTTTAGTGATGAAAAATCTCCCGTAGGTATTCTGTTCACAAGTTGATTTTTCTCTACTCTATAACCTAAACTTTTATATAAATTTTGATATGTTCCTTCTATCAAGAAAGCCTTATATGTATGGTTTTTATCTTTTGAAGCTTTTTTTCTTTCTTGGATAATATCTACAATTACCATAACTGAGGATTTTTTTAGCTCTACTTCAGATTGATTAAACAACAGTCTATACATTTTAGTATTTTGTTTCACAGACCAAATGTAAGGGATTTCTTCTGAGATTTTTTCTATCAATCTTTCTTCAAAGGCGATGTCTAAATCTCTCAAATTCTTGGGTAAAGAATTAAGTATGTTTTGGTGTACTCCTTTTTCGATTGTTGCGTAGATTATTGCATGAATTTTACCACTGTTTTTGAAATGTAGAGGTC
>JAXJTR010000001.1:0-7488 GCA_036309465.1 Acutalibacteraceae bacterium | reverse complement strand
AGTTAATGGCTCCTCTAAAAATATTCTAACACCAAAAAGATCGTTAAAACATTTATTGATAGGGATTTTACCATTACAATGCTTTTCTGTTGTATAATTTTGAATCTTGTATTCTATTGAGTTAAAGGTTTTGATACGTGTGTTAACCTTGTAGGAACACACAGAGGATAGTCTAAATAAAATATCTGAGGATTGTTCATTTAAGAAGCTAACATATTCACAAATATATTTATAAATCGAATCATTGTCGTTAATATCAGAAACCAAAGATGTCTTGAAGTTAATCTTTAGATGATTATCTTGTTTTTCCCATATACCTGTAATGATTAAATACATTTCTTGTATATAATCTATTAATGATTTTAATTCACTGTAACTATCGCTCATAACACCCATCCTCATAATCATTATACTAAATAGTTTAATTTTAGTCAATTATTATCCAAAATTATTTAATGTTAACTTATTGTCTTACTAATTATTGTTTTTCGGTTGTTTATTGTTTATTTATGACCTGAACAAGCTTTATTGTAGTTATTTTGCTTAATCTATGGTATAATTACACTATTAATATAAAATAATATGAGTATAACCTATAGGAATATTATTTTTAGCATAAGACAACACCTTATTAATTTTATCATTAAATTGTATGATGAATTGGTGTTAAATTGGAGATAATTGTAATTAAAATTTTGTTGACAAATAGCACTGTTTTTGATATTATGATTAACGAAGACTCAGCTTTTTTGGAAAGTCTGTCAGGGAGAATACGTCGCCGACTGAAAGCGTGTTTGAGATGAGTAGTAAGCTTGGGAACACTTCGTTTTATGTTAAATTTAATATTTAAAAGAGGATGTGTTTTTTTGCACATCAATGCGGGTGGCACCGCGGGTTTAATTTTGTTTTACTCGTCCCGGGAATATAGTAATATATTCCTCGGGATTTTTATATTTTTGGAAATATCAGGAGGTAAATTATTATGTACAGAACACTTTATTGTAATGACATACGTGATAAGCACATTGGTCAAACCGTACAGCTTGCCGGTTGGGTTGATGTAGTGCGTGACCACGGTGGCATTATCTTTGTTGACATTCGTGACTACACCGGTGTAACACAGGTTGTTGTTCACAATGAGGAATTATTAAAAGATGTAAACCGTGAAGCAGTTATTTCTGTTAGCGGTGTTGTTGAAAAGCGTGACCCTGAAACAGTTAATAATAAAATCGACACAGGTTTGGTAGAGTTAGTTGCCGATAGTCTTCAGGTTCTTGGCAAAAGTAAAAATATGTTGCCATTTGATGTAAGAACATCAAGAGCAATTAAGGACGAATTGCGTTTAAAATATCGTTATTTGGACCTTCGTAATCCCAAAAATCACGAAAATCTTGTAATGCGTTCAAAAATTATTCGCCATTTAAGAAATAAAATGGAAGAAAAAGATTTTCTTGATATGCAAACACCTATTCTTACTGCATCATCACCAGAGGGTGCAAGAGATTTCCTTGTACCAAGCCGTAAGCACCCTGGCAAGTTCTATGCTTTGCCACAGGCCCCACAGCAGTTTAAGCAGTTGTTAATGGTATCTGGCTTTGATAAGTATTTTCAGGTTGCACCTTGCTTTAGAGATGAAGATGCTCGTGCTGACCGTTCACCTGGTGAGTTCTATCAGCTAGATTTTGAAATGGCATTTGCTACTCAAGAAGAGGTTCTTGATATTTGTGAAGATGTTATTTACGATACATTCACAAAGTTTTCAAATAAAAAGGTTACTCCAAAGCCATTCCGTCGCATTACTTATGCAGACGCTATGATGACATACGGTACAGATAAGCCTGATTTACGCAACCCGCTTGTTATTTGCGATTTAACAGACTTTTTTGCAGATGTAGATTTCCCTGCGTTTAAGGGCAAGCCAGTTCGTGGTATTGTTGCAGATTGTAAGGGTAAGTCTAAGAAATTCTTTGAGGATTCTTTAAAATTTGCTACATCTGATATGGTAGGTCTTGGTGGCTTGGGCTATATTACACTTAAAGAGGGTATTTTTGCAGGCCCTATTGCTAAGTTTTTAAGTGACGAGAAAAAGGCTGAAATTACAGAGCTAACAAAGGTTAAAGAGGGCGAAACATTATTCTTTATCTGTGACGACAAGAAAAACGATACAGAGAAAAAAGCAGGTATGATTCGTTCTTGGCTTGCAGCTAAGGAACAGCTTGACCTTATTCGTGACGATGCTTTTGAATTCTGCTTTGTTGTAGATTTCCCTATGTATGAAACTGATGAGGAAACAGGCGACACAATATTTACTCATAACCCATTTTCAATGCCACAGGGCGGTATGGAAGCACTGCTAACAAAAGACCCTAACGAGGTTTTAGCTTATCAGTACGACCTTGTATGTAACGGTATCGAGCTTGCATCTGGTGCTGTTCGTAACCACGATATTGACATTATGAAAAAGGCATTTGAAATTGCCGGCTATGACGAAGAAGAGCTAAAAAATCGCTTTAATGCTTTATATACAGCATTCCAGTATGGTGCACCTCCTCACGCAGGTATGGCACCTGGTATCGACCGTATGGTAATGCTTTTAACTGATGAAGAAAAAATCCTAGATGTTATTGCATTCCCTCTAAATGGTAATGCACAGGATTTATTACTTGGTGCTCCAAGTAATGTAACAAATCAACAGCTTGAAGATGTTCATCTTTTAGGTAACGGAAATGCACTTGCACAGCGTATGGCTACAGGTACTTCTTCATCAAACAGACAGTCAGCAGGCAAGCGTTCTACTTTCTCAAATGCACAACAGCTTAACCAGCTTTCATTAACAGAAGAAGAAGAAACTGTTATGCAGGAAATTTTCAATAAAATGAGCAATAGCGAGGAAAAGCTAAAGGCTTGTGACACTGAAAATGTAAAAGAAATGGTACACGTTATGGAAATGACAAACGTACTTCGTGAAGATGTTCGTAACCAGCCATTTACAAGAGAGAGCCTACTAGAGGGTGCTCCTGAACGCAACGAAAACAGCTGGCAAGTGCCAAGACTTGTAAAGTGAGGTGTATAGAATGAAATATTATGCAACACAAATGTGCGATAAAGGAACAATTGCTGTTGACGATACCATTCTTGTTAAAGATGTAGAGGCAACTGCGGGTTCACATATTTTAGAGGGCTTTAAGTCTTTGTTTAGTGCAGAGGCTGTTGTACGCCTTGAAAATAAAGGATATACAATATCAGGAAAAACAAATGTTGGTGAGTTTGGTTTAGACCTTGTAGGCGAGTTTTCTTACTATGCTCCACAGGAAAACCAGCTTTCAGGTGCAGCAGCTACTCTTGTTGCACAGGGAGATGTTAAGGCTGCACTTGGCGTTGATATGAACGGTGCTACAAGACGAGCAGCAGCACTTGCAAATGTGGATTTCCTAAAGCCAACCTATGGTACAGTATCACGTTATGGTGTAATTTCTTGTGCAGCATCAGGTGAGCAGATAGGCGTATATGCTCCAAATGCTGACAGCGTAGCGGAAATTATAAGTGTTATCGCAGGTCACGACAGCAAGGACGGCACAAGCCTACCTAACGAAAGCTACGATTATTCAACAAATAAAGACATTACAAATAAAAAGGTTTGCATTATTAAAGAGCTTCTTGAAAAAGCAGACGATACAACAAAGTCAAAGGTTAACACTTATGCAGATGAGCTTCGTGCTAATGGTGTTACTGTAGAAGAAATTTCTTGCGACCTTTTTGAAATTGCAAATACAGCATGGCAGATACTTATGTCTGCTGAAACTTGTAACAATGTATCTCGTTATGACGGTGTAAAGTTTGGTCATCGTTCAGCTCAGTATAGAAATATTGATGAGCTATATGTTAATACAAGAACAGAGGGCTTTAATTTCCTAACAAAGGCAGTAATTCTTTATGGTTCAGATGTATTGTCTAAAAATCGTTATAAGGATTGCTACGATAAATCTTTAAGAGTTCGTCGTGTAGTAGCAGAGGGCATAGCAAAGCTATTAGAAAGCTACGATGCTATTTTAACACCTGTATGCAGTAAAACTGCTTATGAGGCATACAACATTCATCAGGCTTTTGGCAAGGTGTTTGAAGAAAGTGTATTTACAGCAGTTGCAAATCTTATTGGTGTTCCTGCACTTGTAAGTAATGGTGTACAGCTTATAGGCAAGCACTTCGACGAAAGTATGCTTCTTAGTCTTGCCCACAGTGTTGAAAGGAAAGGTGAATAAATATGAATTATGAGCTAGTCATCGGCCTTGAAACCCATGTGGAGTTAAGTACCGAATCAAAAATATTCTGCTCTTGCGGTGGTCATTCTGCCGCAAACGAGCCTAACGATTGTGTTTGCCCAGCTTGTTGCGGTATGCCTGGTATGTTACCTGTAATGAACAAGCGTGTAGTAGAGCTTGCTGTTACAGCAGGTCTTATGCTAAATTGTAATATTAATCGTTATACTACATTCGATAAGAAAAACTATTACTATCCTGACCTTCCTTGTGCATATCAGATTACACAGCTTAATCACCCAATTTGTACAGACGGTTGTGTTACATTAAAAACTTCTGCCGGCACTCGTGATATCCATATTAAGCAGATTCATATGGAAGAGGACGCAGGTAAGCTAGTGCACGGTGGTAATTCTTCATTTGTAGACTTTAACCGTACAAGTGTACCACTTATCGAGATTGTTACTCAGCCTGATTTCCGCAGTGCAGAAGAGGTTATTACTTATCTTAACAAGCTAAAGTCTATGTTCCGTTCAGGCGGTATCTCTGAATGTGAAGAGGGTGCAATGCGTTGCGATGTTAACATTTCAGTTCGTCCAGAGGGTAGCACAGAATTTGGTGTTCGTACCGAAATTAAAAATATGAGCTCATTTGAAGCTATCGAGCGTGCTATTCGTTATGAATCACAGCGTCATATAGATGCCCTTGAATACGAGCTTGAAGAGCTTGTACAGGAAACAAGACGTTTTGATGATGTAAGCGGAAAAACCTTTGCAATGCGTAACAAAGAAACAGAGGCAGATTACCGTTACTTCCCAGATGCTAACCTAATGCCAATTGTAATTGACGATGAATGGCTAGAGCAAATTAAAGCTAATAAGCCTGTTGCAGTTGATGAAAAGGCAGAGCAATACCGTGAAGCAGGAATTTCTGAAAAAGAAATTGATATGCTTATTTCAAGCCATAAAATCAGTAACCTACTTGATGATGTTGTGGCAACAGGCTGTAACGCTAAAGATGTAGCTACTTGGATTCTTACTGATTGTGCAGGTATTCTTCGTAAAGACGGTAAAACTCTTGGCGAGCTTGAAATTACAGCACAAAATCTTTCTGAAATTATTAAAATGGTTGACAGTGGTAAAATCAACAGAATTTCAGGTAAAAAGGTACTTATTGCAGTAATCGAAAAGGGTGTTGACCCTGTTGCTTATTGTAAAGAGAATGGTCTTGATAAAAAGGTTGATTCATCAGTTATTGACGGTATATTGGATAAAGCAATTAGCGACAACCCTAAGGCTGTTGAGGACTACAAAAACGGTAAAACTAAGGCTATGCAGGCATTATTCGGTGCTTGTATGCGTGAGCTAAAGGGTGCAGGCGACCCTGCTGTTATTAAAGAGCTTCTAGAACAAAAACTAAAAGCACTTTGCCAATAATCACCCCTTTGCAAAATATAAAAGATTAAATAATAAATATATAATTAAATACAAATATAATAAAAACAAGCGACAGCACACAGGCTATCGCTTGTTTTTTATCATGAATTTTATTTGATAAGATTTTGGAAATTTAATGGCTATCAATATAAACCTAATCAAAAATAAGATATGACATTTTATTTCTTTAAGAATGGTGTTCACGAAGTATTATATAACCTTATTTATAATTAGACCTGTTCGATAACCTAAATTTGAAAATTATAAATACCACAAATCAAAGAAACTCGAAAAGCAAATCTTCTACGCTTGTTTCTATAACGAGAAGATAAAATTTTAAATCTTTTTATATAGCGATTTATATGCTCAATATAAATTCTTCGCTTTGAAATGATGGTATTGTAAGCTTTCTCATCAAGAGTTAATTGATGTTTCTTTGAAGATTTTTTAGGTATTCGGCTATTAGTATGAATTTTTGTTATTCCTAAATAGCCTGTATCGGCAAGAATAAGTGTATCTTTTAAAAAATGCAATTTACTATCTTTGAATAATTTAAAATCGTGTTTTTTACCTTCCGAAAAAGAAACGCAAAGAATTTTTAATGTGCTTTCATCAGCTACTATCTGTACCTTCAGCGTGTGTTTCTTTTTCTTACCTGAGTAGTATTTTCGCTGTTTTTTTGAGGGCGTTCAATCTCAATTTCAGTTACATCAACTAATACCACTTCTATTGTGGTATTTCTAACTAACTCTCTTTTTGACGGAAGATTGAAACTTCCACTTTTGATAAGTGTATTTTCTACCCATTTTATACTCTCGCATATTGTGCTTTTAGAAACTCTGTAATCGAAAGCTATATTTTCCATAGTACGATATTCACGATAATATCCAAGCATAATTATCAGCTTATCAAGTACGCTGAGTTTAGGTGGATGTCCTCCTCTCAAATGTTCTTGTCTGTATGCTTCTTTTAAGATTTCAAGCATTTTTTCAAAGGTTTTCTTTTTAACACCAAATAATTTTTGATAATCTTTTTCTTTGAGTTTGTTTATTCTTTCTTTGTTGTTCATTGAAATATCACCAACTCAAGTATAGTTTATTTTTTTACTATTTTCAAGGTTACCGAACAAATCTATTGAATAAACTACAATTAGCGAGGAAGCTTTAACAACCGTTAGGATATTACCAAGCGAAAGAATATATAAAAATATTTGTGTATAATATATGCTCTATTCGTTATGGTTTGTTAAAATTATAGATTGTTTTATTTAATAAAATAGCGTACAATAATAATGTCTTTCTTACACATTTCCATCGTTAGTATGTGATGTGTCTCAATTGGGGACATTTTTATCTAATTCGGGTATTGTGTTTTTTTAGAAATTGCATATAATATATCATACAAGGAGATAGAAGGAGACGAAATTATGTTAATACAATTTAACTTTAAGAATTTTAGGTCTTTTAGAGATGATACTACGCTAGATATGTCAGCAACAAAAATTAAAGAGCTTAATAATCATGTAGTATCTATTGCAAATGAGAAACTTCTGCCTGTTGCTGCAATATTTGGAGCAAACGCTAGTGGTAAATCTAATGTATACGAAGCCTTTAATTATATGGCACTGTATGTTATACGATCATTTTATTACGGAGACGAGGCAGATAATAAGACAGGGGGATCCAAATTTGCTCCTCCTACACCATTCTTATTTGATAAAAATTCAGCAAACGATGACTCCTTATTTGAAGTTTATTTTACAGATGTTGATAATGGTTTAGAAAAGATATATAATT